>CAYJGI010000015.1:3883-15525 GCA_964369705.1 uncultured bacterium | reverse complement strand
CGATCTTGATTTTATGGTAAAATTTCCCAACATTCCCCAAAACATACATAACTATGTGATAATTAGTAATACTTTTATAGTATACGCAGTGACGTACACTCAAAAACGTATCTCATTGTAAAGTGAAATAGGGTGATATTATGCAAATTAAAAATGCTGTCGTACTAAAATTCAAACAGCTATGTGAAACAAAAGGAATTACGTATAATCAACTGGCGAATATGTCAGGCGTCACGCCTTCTACCGTATACTCCATGTTTGACCCGGAGAGAAAAGATCTTTCGATTATTACAATAAAAAAGCTTTGTGACGGAATTGATATTTCTATCTCTGATTTTTTTGATGATGATTTATTTAGGTACATTGAGCAAGAAATGCAGTAAGCGCCTATAGAAGATGGGGGACATAGATGAAGGGATCACAACAAAACCGTTGTCTCGGTTGTAATATTAAAAAACTCAGAAAAAAAACATCCCTAACCCAGGATGAGGTCGTTATACTTCTGCAAATCAAAGGTGCCTATATCTCAAGATCCATTTATAGCGCCTATGAAGAAGGTACCATCAATATTAAGATGAGCGACTTGATTTTGCTGAAAAGCATCTTCAAATGCACCTTCTGTGACTTCTTTGGCGAAGTGTAGATACATCATCTGTGTTTTTTTATTGAATCTCACCATGCCATAAGACATGGAACGAACATAAGAAAAAGCCTTCTATATAATATAGAAGGCTTTTATCATTCTTATAAGATGCTTTCCTTACTTCACTTCAATCACGATACAGCGATAAGGATCATCGCCTTCACTGTAAGTAAAGACATCGGTATGGCTCTGTAATGCCGTATGGATTATCCGTCTTTCTTGTGGATTCATGGGCTCAAGCTTCACTTTGTGATCGGTACGGCGGGCTTTTTCTGCCATTTTTTCTGCCAATGAGATGAGAACTTCTTCTCTCTTTTGGCGATAGCCATCGATGTCTAATAAAACTCTGGTGTATCCGTTTTCTTTGTCATTCTTATTGATGTATAGGCTGACTAAGTACTGGATACTATCGAGGGTTTGACCTCTTTTTCCAATGAGGATTCCTGCATCTTTACCTCTTAAGGCAATGTTCAGTTGATCCACATCTTCCCTTGTTTTTTCGATGGTAAAATCGATATTGGCATCCATCTTACTAAAAAGCTCCGTCAAAAACTTGGCCGCTTCTTTTTCGATGGATTTTACTTCTACAATCTTAATGGTGGCATCTTTACTTCCAATGCCCAAAAAACCTTTTGAGGCTTCTTCTAAGACACTATATTCAATATCTTCAATGGTAAGGCCCAATTCTCTCAGTCCATTAAAGAGCGCTTCGTCCACGGATTTACCGGTGATGATGAGTTCTCTCATATTATTCACCATCCCCGTCGTCTGAATCGGCTTCTATCACGACGTCACGATCCACATCAATGACTTCTTCACCGGCGGCAGCGGCTCGCTCTCTGGCGTGCCTTGCTTTTTTTTCTGCTTTGGCTTCTTTTTGTGCCATGGCTTCATAAGCTTGTTCCTGCTGGTTGGTGGCTTCTTCTTTTTTGCTTTGAAGATTTAATACGGTCTGCTTCACGATGGTGAATAGGTTTCTCACGATCCAGTATAAAGACACACCGGCAGAGATACTAAAGCTGAACACACCCATCATAATCGGCATAATGAAAAGCATGGTGGATCCCATACCTTGAGTTTGTTTGTTCTGGTAGGTTGGCATGGTTTTTGTTGAGATATACGTAGAACCCGCCGCTAAGATGGCTAAGATGTAAGCTTCCACGCCTTGAGGTGTCTGGCCTAAGTCGGCAATAAAGAGGAATCCTTCATTAAACTGCATGTTCCTTAGGGCATAGAAGAGAGAATACAAGATGGGAAGCTGAATGAATAGCGGTAAGCAAGTCATAAGGGGCTTCACGTTGTGATCTCTGTAGAGTTTTGCCAGCTCTTGATTATAGCGCTGGGGATCTTTTTTGAACTTTTTTTCCAGTTCTTTTTGCAGAGGCTGCATGTCGTTCATTTTTTTCGTTTGTTTTGTCTGATAAAGATTGAGCGGTAGGAGGATGATTTCAAGGGCAATGGTAAAGAGGATTAAGGCAAAGCCGTAGCTTCCCGTTAAATCATAAAAAAAGCCAATGCCGACAGAAAAAATTCCGCCAAAAAAATTACCTATAGCTGCAAACATAGTATTATCCTTTCTATTTTTTGGTTTTTGGTGGGACGGGGTCGTAGATGTCGCCTTGATTAAAAGGGTTGCATCGAAGGATTCGCCAAAGGGTGAGACCCATTCCCTTCAAAAAACCATGGGTTCTAAAAGCTTCCAGTCCATAAGCTGAGCAAGTGGGGATAAAACGGCACCGACTCATCAGATGGGGAGAAATCACCTTACGATAAAAAAGAATAAGGCCAATGGCCGTTTTTTTTGGAATTTCTTTTAGTTTCATCGTATTCACTTCTTTAGTAGATGATGTTTTCTGATTAAGTAATCGTAGGATTTTTTGATCTTAAAAAAATCATCCCCCGCAGACCTTACCCTTGCAATGACAACGAGGTCATAGCCTTTTTTTGTGTTGGGCTCTGAGAGGAGATAACTTTCTTTCACATAGCGCTTCACTCTGCTTCTTGTGACGCTTTTGCCTACTTTCTTTGACACCGATACGCCGAGGCGATTTATTGGGAGATGATTCTCCCGAATGTACATCACAAGATTGTAAGCTGCGATGCTTTCTTTTTTTTGAAACACCTTTTGAAATTCGCTGTTTTTTCTAAGACGATAATATTTCATAAATAGTCCTCGTTTTTTTTAAAAAAAGACAAGAAAACCGTTCTACCCCATTTTTAAATTAAAAATAGCTCAAACGGTTTTGCGGGCAATTGATAACGACCCATTTAGGCTGTCAGTTTTTTTCTGTTCTTTTGTCTTCTTCTTTTAAGAACATTTCTTTTTCTAAAACCATGCTCTTTCTTTCTGTGCCTGGTATTTGGTTGAAAAGTACGTTTCACAAAATACACCCCCTATGTTAGGATTATATGAATAATAAAACTTTTATCTTTATGGATAACAAGAAAATTATAAACTACTTAACACCTAATGTCAAGGAACATTGTGACATCCCATGAAAAAAACATTGATTTTTGATTGAATCTCCATAGATTCAACAAATTGTTGTTTTGTTGCGGTGATAGGTGATCTGCTATGTCCTGTTTTTTTTGCTTTTTTTGTGATTTTTTGTGGCCAAATCGTGGCTTTTTTATATTTTATGTTTTCAGTCTCAAAAGATTGTAAAAAGCCCCAAGAAGTGGTAAAATAAGTCTGTATGCCACTTATTGATTTAATCAGGTGTTTTTTTCATCTTTTTTTTAGATATTTCTACAAGAATTGACAGGAACGGGAGGTTATTGTAATGACTGAAGCAATATTCACATGGCAAAAAATCATCGATGAGTTAAGTAAGGTATTATCAAAGGAAGTGCTTCAAGATTTTTTTTATGAACTGAAGCCTTTAGACCTCAAAGATAATCAACTAATATTGGGTACCCAAAGTATCTTCGAAAAAGAATGGCTGGAAAAAAGGTACGAGAAGACTTTGAGTGACGCTTCTTTTAATGCGCTGGGTAAGCGCCTTGTTTTTGTCGGTAAGATCTTAAGCCCCGACGAAATCTCCGAAATTCCCTACGCCAATTATAAGCCGGAAGATTTTCATAAAGAAATGCCGAAGGACGATTTCTATGGACAAAACATCGCCCTCAATCCAAGATATACTTTTGACACTTTCGTCGTCGGTAACAGCAATCGCATGACCCATGCCGCGTCCCTTGCCGTAGCCAATGAGCCGGGACAAGCCTATAATCCCCTCTTCATATACGGTGGAGTCGGTCTTGGTAAGACCCACCTCATGCACGCCATCGGTCACTCCATCGTCAAGCATAATCAAAACGCCAAAGTCGTCTACGTCAGTAGTGAGACTTTTACCAATGAGCTGATTGATTCCATTCAATACAATCGCAATTTGTATTTTCGCAATAAGTATCGCAATGTGGATGTGCTTTTGATTGACGATATCCAGTTTATTGCCGGTAAAGAAAGTACGCAGGAAGAGTTTTTCCATACTTTCAATGCCCTCCATGAGCTGAATAAACAAATCATCATCTCCAGCGATCGCCACCCTAAAGCCATTACCACTTTAGAGGAGCGCCTAAGGAGCCGTTTTGAATGGGGTCTTACCACCGACATACAACCCCCCGATTACGAAACAAGGATCGCTATCGTAGAAAGAAAAGCAAGAACCCTCAACGTGGAAGTGCCTAAGGAAGTCATCCAGCTTATTGCAGAGAATATCCATACCAATATCCGTGAACTGGAAGGCGCTTTAACAAGGGTTACGGCCTATGCCCAAATCACACAAAACGCCATTACCGTAGAACTGGCTGCCATTGCCCTTCAAGATCAATTCTCCATGAATCGCTTAAAACCCCTTTCGGCGGAAGAGATCATGGCGAAGGTTGCCCACTACTTCAATATCAAAGTAGAAGATATGGTAAGCAAAAAAAGAAGTCAGAATGTGGTGGCACCGCGACAAATCGCCATGTACTTATGCCGTACCTTAACAGATCATTCTCTTCCTAAGATTGGAGAGCTTTTCCAGAGGGATCACAGTACCGTTATCCACTCCTGCGAAAAAATCGAAAAAGACATGCTAATAGATCCAAACTTAGCCAAGAAAATCACAGACCTCAAAGAAGAATTAAAAAAATAATTCAACTAAACGATCAAAAAAATAAACGGCAGACTTTTTTCTTTTCCACATGATGTAAAGAAGTAAATACCAAGAAATAAGACTATATGACTTCCAGTTATCCACAAGTTGCCGTTGTTATCCACAGTTTTTTGTGGATAAGCCTTTTTTATCCACAGTATTCTCCACATGTTGATAACTAAAGTCGTCGTTATCCACAAATCAACGGCAAAAAACAGGCGCCTTTTTTTCGCTCCATGGTTATCCACAAGTTATGCCGTTGAGCCGCCGTTTACTTCCACAACTTTATTCACAGCTACAACACTGTTAGTGTCAATGTTAGAAGGGCTTTTCCACCAATCCACAGGCCCTACTACTACGACTACTGTTTTTTATTAATAATAAAGGATAAGGAGATTTCCCCATGAAGTTTGTTATTTCCCAAAAAGAACTGCTCCACGGATTGTCAATGGTACAAAGAATGATTCCACAAAACGCAGTACTGCCGGCTTTACAATATATTCACTTTGAAGTAGTACAAAACAGCTTACTACTCTCTGCTACCAACTTAAGTCAATCCATGGAATATGAACTGGAAATAGAAGGAAATACCTCCGGTCACTTCTTAGTCAATGGCCGTATGTTCTCCGATATCATCAGAAGGCTCAGTGGAGATATTACCATTGAAGTTAGGGGAGATCAAAAAATCAATATCAGTGCCATGGGTACCAAAGTCACAGTGAGTGCCTATGACAGCAGTGAGTTTCCTGAGATTCATTACAGTGATTACAAGAGCCACGTGACCCTCTCCAGTGCTTTACTTGAAGAAATGATTTCTCATGTTATGGTCTCCATCAAAAAAATCGACGATGCCAATCCCATCCTTACAGGTACTTTATTTAAACTACAAGACGGAACACTCACCTGTGTAGGTCTTGATGGTTATCGTATCTCTAAGATCCAGCGTCCCTTAGGACAAAAACTGGATCACAGTATCGATGAAATCATCCCAAGAAGGGTACTGGAAGAGCTTCTTCATATGATGCGCTCTATTGAAAGTGATACCCTCTCCTTTGGTTTTTATGATGATAAGATTTTCATAGAGATGGGGCCCCTTAAGATGTTAAGCAGTCTCATCTAAGGAAAATTCATTCAATACGATGCCATTATATCCGATCCAGAAAAAATGGCAACAAAAGTTACTGCCTTAAGGAGCGAACTTCTGACAAGCATTGACTTAGCTTATCTTATTAGCTCTCAAAACAAAAACAAAACCATTAAACTCCACATAGAAGAAGGATGCCTTCAGATTACTTCTCAATCGGATATGGGCGACTTTTTTAAAGAAATCCCCATAGAGATGACGGGAGTCACTGTGGAGATTGGTTTTAATGCCATTTATCTTTTGGAAGCCCTAAAGAGTTATACTTCAGAAGAAGTAGAACTTTATTTTGACGGTAGTTTAAAACCCCTCATTATGACGCCGGCGGAAGAAGGAGATCTTCACATGATTCTACCTGTGAAGATGCGCTAATATGGAAAGAATTCAAATCACGTCGGAATACATTAAATTAGATCAGTTTTTAAAATACGCCCAAGTGGCCATGACCGGCGGAGAAGCCAAAGAAATCATTGCCATGGGTTTTGTTACGGTGAACGGCGAAACAGAAACAAGAAGAGGAAAAAAACTCTACATCGGTGATAAAATCACCGTCAAGATTGAAGAGGAATACGAAGAAGATTTTACAATTATCGGTTAGGGGTTATTGCCTTGACAATTACAAAACTCAAAGCAAAAAATTTCAGAAATTATGAGTATATGGAGCTTCCCATGAGTCCTAAAGGTGCTATATTCTTAGGTCTTAACGGAGAAGGTAAGACCAATCTCATTGAAGCCATCCATACCTTAAGCCTTGGCCACTCCCATCGCACTTCAAGGGATCAAGAGATGATTCTCTGGGGCGAAAAGTATTTTTACTTAAAGGCGGAAGGAATCAAAAAAGAAGGCCGTTTTATCAGTGAAGTCTTAGTTGGAGATAAAGGAAAAAAAGTAAAAATCAATCACCAACAGGCAAAGAAAGTCTCAGAACTCATGGGCCACTGCAATACAGTCATCTTCAGTCCCGAAGATCTTTACTTAACGAAGGGCCCGGAGAGTATCAGAAGAAAATACATGAACAAAGAATTATCTCAAGTGGATTCTTTATACAAAAACCACTTACTAAAGTATCACCGCATCTTAAAGAGGCGTAACCATTACCTGAGATACCACAAAGAGCGCTTTGATGAAGATGTACTCATGAGCCTCACGGAACAGCTCACGGAAGAAGCGGGGTTTTTGATTGATCAAAGAAGGCGATTTACGGAAGAAATCAGCGCCATAGCGGAAGAAATCTACGGCACCTTTACACAAAATCAAGAAAAACTCACCATTACTTACGAACCAAAAGTGGCTTCAAAGGATGAATTATACGAAAAACTAAAAAAAGCAAGGGAAGAAGAATTAAAAAGAGGAACCACCCTTTATGGACCCCACTTAGATGATTTGCGGGTCAAGGTGAAGGATTACGACTTGAGACGGTTCGGCTCCCAAGGTCAACAGAGAAGCGGAGCCCTCGCCATGAAAATCGCCGAAATCCGCTATATAGAACACAAAACCAAAGACAAACCCCTTCTCTTATTAGATGATGTCATGAGCGAACATGGATTTAAGTAATAACAAAGAGTACGGCGCCAGTCAGATTACAGTCTTAGAAGGATTAGAAGCCGTCCGCAAGAGACCGGGAATGTACATTGGCAGTACCAGCATCAGAGGACTGCACCACTTGATTTATGAAATTGTAGACAATAGTATCGACGAAGCTATGGCCGGCCACTGCTCAGAAATCAATATCACCGTGAATAAAGATCATTCGGTGACTGTTATTGATAATGGTAGAGGCATTCCCGTAGATATTCACCCCAAGATGGGGATTCCCGCTGTAGAAGTGGTTATGACCACCCTCCATGCCGGCGGTAAGTTTGGTGATGGCGGTTATACCGTATCCGGCGGTCTTCACGGCGTTGGCGCCTCCGTCGTGAATGCTTTAAGCAACTGGCTGGAAGTGGAGATTTATAAAGATGGTCAAAGTTACAAACAAGACTACAAAAGGGGCATTACACAAAGTCCACTGCAAAACACCGGGGGAACGAGAAAACAAGGAACCAAAATCACTTTTATGCCCGATGATACCATCTTTGAGACTTTGGAGTATGATTTTCATGTTGTGGCTCAGCGCCTTAGGGAGCTTGCTTTCTTAACGAAGGATGTCATCATCTCCATAGAAGATAAAAGAGAAGGTAAAGAAACAAAGAGCGTCTATTACTACAAGGGCGGCATCTCTTCCTTCGTGGAATTTCTGAATAAGAATAAAGAGCCACTCCACAAAAAAGTCATTTATTTTGAATCAAAACAAGGCAAAACCATCGTAGAAGTGGCCCTTCAATACAACGATAGTTACAGCGAAACCCTCTACACCTTTGCCAACAACATTAATACCTTAGAAGGCGGTACCCATTTAAGCGGTTTTAAGAGTGCCCTTACAAGGACGGTCAATAACTACATCGATAAGAATAAGCTGGCCGGTAAAGATAAGAAAATCACTTTAAGCGGTGACGATATCAGAGAAGGCCTCACAGGTATTATCAGTGTTAAGATTACAGAGCCTCAGTTTGAAGGTCAGACGAAAACAAAGCTCGGGAACAGTGAAGTCAGGGGAATCGTGGAATCGGTAACGGCCCAGTGTTTAGACGAGTTTTTTGAAGAAAACCCACAAGTTGCCAAGAGAATCATCGAAAAATGTATCAATGCAGCCAGAGCCCGTGAAGCAGCCAAGAATGCCAGAGACTTAACCCGTCGTAAGAATGCCTTAGACAGCACTTCCCTACCGGGTAAATTAGCCGACTGCTCAGAAAAAAGCCCGGAACTCAGCGAAATTTTTATTGTTGAGGGAGATTCTGCGGGAGGCTCCGCCAAACAAGGGAGAGATCGTAAATTCCAAGCGATTTTACCCCTTAGAGGTAAGATTATTAACGTAGAGAAGGCAAGACTTGATAAGATCTTAGCCAATGAAGAAATCAAAGCCATGATTACCGCCCTCGGGACGGGAATTGGGCAAGATTTTAATATCGAAAAAGCAAGGTATCATAAATTCATCATCATGACCGATGCCGATGTTGATGGTGCCCATATCAGGACGCTACTTTTAACGTTCCTTTATCGCTACATGAGAGAACTCATTGAAGCGGGATACGTCTACATTGCAAGACCGCCCCTTTATCGCATTAAGGGGGGGAATATGGAGCGTTACGTCTACCACGACGATGAGCTGGAAGGCGCTTTTGCCGAGTTCTCCAATCGGAACAGCACGAGCCTTCAGCGCTACAAAGGTCTCGGTGAGATGAATGCTTCTCAGCTTTGGGATACCACTATGGATCCTGAGCAAAGAATCCTCTACCAAGTCACCATTAATGACGCCATGGAAGCCGACGATATCTTCTCCATCTTGATGGGCGATAAAGTAGAACCAAGAAGAGAGTTTATTGAAGATAACGCAAAATACGTTCAGAATCTTGATATTTAAAGCCATCACAAAAAAAGCAAACGAAACAATAACAAAAAGAACAAAAGTTCTGATTTATAACGCTTTCAGCGTAAAAAGGGCCGAAGGTCGTTAAAAAATAAACAAAAAGTTTTCAACATATCCACAGAGTTATCCACAGGCAAATGTGGCAAAATGGAGATATACTTTAAAAAAAATAAAACAACCCAATAAAATAAACAAAAAATAAACGGGATCCATTGACAAAAAAACAAAAAAACCCCATGGGGAGGATCACAAAATGAATGAAGCCTTAATCAAAAAAATTAATGACCTGTGTGCCGAAGAATTAGATGTCGTCGTAAAGTTAAGAGAATCACTCCACAGCGAGCCGGAGATTGGATACAAAGAATTTAAGACGGCGGAAAAAATCCAGGCTCTCTTAAAAGAAGTGGGCATCCCCTATACCCCCAATGTGGCAGAAACGGGAACCACCGGTATGATCGAAGGCAAGGAAGAAGGACCCGTCATTCTTTTAAGAGCCGACATCGACGGTCTTCCTATGGACGATGAAAGCAGTACCCCCTATACGTCCACCATCAAAGGCATGGCCCACACCTGTGGCCACGATGGCAATACGGCAGCCTTAGTAGGCGCCCTCAGGGTCATCAATCGCCTGAAGGATGAGCTACCGGGTAAAGTGAAGTTTGCCTTCACGCCGGCAGAAGAAGGTGGCATGGGCGTTGTACCCACCATCGAAAGTGGTATTATGGAAAACCCCAAAGTAGAAGCCTGCTTTGCACAGCACGTCAATGCTTTTTATCCTGCCGGCACCATTGCCGTACGCTACGGAGCACTGATGGCGGGAGCGCTGAAGTTTGATATTACTTTTTCTTCTAAGGCAGGGACGAGGACCGATCCGGAGACGGCCACCGATGCGTTATTCTTAGCCAGCCAGTGGATGAATACGGCATACACCGTCCTCCAAAAATCCATAACCCCCTTTGACCCCACCGTCCTGCAATTTACCAATATGGAAGGTGGATCCATGAATAAAACTTACCCCGGTAAGTGTATTCTCTCCGGACACGTCAAGATTTGGGATGTTACGTTAAAAGAAAAAATCGAAGATCATTTCAAGAAATCATTAGAGAGCCTCATCTCCCTCTACGGTGGCAGTTATGAAGCGGAATTCAGCTCCAAGTATCCGCCACTACAGAATGATTGGGATGTGGTGAATATTTCCGAGCGTGCCATGGTGCAGAGTTTTGGCAGGGACAATATCATTCGCAGAAAGAATCCCCTCTTAGGCGGAGAAGACTTCTCCTTTATGGCGGACATGGTTCCTTCCGCTTACTTCTTAGTAGGCGTCGTAGATGGCGATGTAGCATCTTTCCCTACCCACCACCATCCAAAATTTGATTTTGATAGTAAGCACCTCATCTACGGAATGCGCAGCTTAGTCACTTCCGCTGTGGCTTACCTCCTTGAAAAAAGTGAAAAATAATAAAAAGACGAACAAAGTTATCCACAGATTCTAAAAGTTATACACAAAATGTGGATAATAGCACAATACCGTGAAAATAGCAAAAGATCCATGAATCAAGATCCGTTTTTCCACAAATTTTTCCACAACCATAAGGAGTATCATGATGAATCAAAAAGAATTAATTATGCACCTATGTGAAAAATACTTACCCGATGCCAAAGCCTTAAGAGAAGCCATCCACGAAGAGCCGGAAACGTGCTTTGAGGAGTTTAAGACGGCGGAAAAAATTATGAAAGAACTGGACAGAGCGGGCATCACCTACAAGAGCGGAATCGGTAAGACGGGCATTACCGGTATGATCGAAGGCGGCGCGCCGGGCAAGACGGTTTTGATCCGTGCCGAGATCGATGCCTTAGATATTGAAGAACTCACCGATGTTCCCTATCGCTCAAAAATTCCGGGAAAATCCCACACCTGCGGACACGACGGCAATACCGGCGCCCTCTTAGGAGCCATCCTTGCCCTTAATGAAATCAAAGACACACTCAAAGGCAACGTCAAATTCGCCTTCACTCCCGCAGAAGAAGGGGGTCACGGCGTGATTCCCATCGTAGAGAGCGGAATCCTAGACAATCCTCCCGTGGACGCCATCTACGGAATGCACGTCAATGCCTACTATCCCGTGGGATCCATTGGGATTCGCTACGGCCCCCTCAAAAATAAAAGTAAAAAAATAAAACTAAACCAAAAAGGCAAACACCGCCCGGCCCAAAAAAACAACCGCCACCCCCCCAAACCGGGGGGGGCTGGCGACG
>CAYJGI010000015.1:0-3873 GCA_964369705.1 uncultured bacterium | reverse complement strand
CCTCATGAATAACGGTAAAAAATTCACCGTCACCCTAAAGGGCACAGACGGCGAAAGAACAAAGCCCGGCACCCAGAGTGATGCGACTTTTATGGGCATTGAGTTTTTGCACCAATTACAGACGGTGTTATCCCGTAATTTTACACCCTTTGAGCCTTTAAGCCTTGGCATCTCAAGCATTGAAGGCGGCGGCGCTCACCCCACCCAAAAAGGCGCCTGCAAAATCGTCGGTGCCGTACGGAACTGGGCCAACGAAAAAGTATGGGACAAGATTGAGATGGAAGTAAGAAGACTTCTCGAAAACATCACAACCACCTTCGGCGGATCTTTCGAAGTGGAATTCCAGAATGGCTACCCACCGGTCATCACCGATTTTAAGACGACCCAAATGGCAGAAAAAGCCTTAGCCGATATCTTAGGTCAAGATAAGATCATCCACATCGATACGCCCATCTTCGGCGGCGATGATTTAGGCTATATGACAGCCATCGTCAAAGAGTGCGCCTTCTTCTTAGTCGGGACGGTGGAAGTAGAAGATCCCAATGAGTGGCCGAACCACCATAGCCCGTATTTTTATTTTAACAGCGATGTCTTATACTACGGCATCATGGCGTATATTGCCCCTACATTAGACTTTTTAAATCAGTAAGAAAAGAGGTGTCAACTTGGACTTATTAGAAAACAAAGGAATTGTTCCTGTTAATATTGAAGAACAAATGAAAGAAGCTTACATCGACTACGCCATGAGCGTTATCGTGGGCAGAGCGCTTCCTGAAGTCAAAGACGGTCTGAAGCCCGTTCACCGCAAGATTCTTTATGCCATGAGCGAGCTTTCCCTATGGCCCGACAAGCCCCACCGTAAGTCGGCCCGTATCGTCGGTGACGTCTTAGGTAAGTATCACCCCCACGGTGATACGGCGGCCTATGAAGCCATGGTGCGTATGGCACAGCCTTTTTCCATTCGCTATCCCTTAGTCGATGGCCACGGTAACTTCGGTTCCGTCGACGGCGACAGCGCCGCTGCCATGCGTTATACCGAAGCGAGAATGACGCCCATTGCCCTGGAGCTTCTCCGTGATATTGATAAAAACACCGTCGACTTTACGTACAACTTCGACGAAACCCTGAAAGAGCCTACGGTACTGCCATCGAAGATTCCAAACCTCTTAGTCAACGGATCTTCGGGAATTGCCGTTGGTATGGCCACCAATATCCCCCCTCACAATCTATCGGAAACCATAGACGGCGTCGTGCGCCTCATTGAAGATCCTGAAGTCTCCATTGAAGGCCTCATGGAGTGCATCAAAGGCCCCGACTTCCCTACCGGCGGTATTATTATGGGAAGAAGCGGAATTAAAGATGCCTTTACCACCGGCCGCGGTAGCGTCCTCATTCGTTCTAAGGTAGAGATTGAAGAGATGTCAGGTGGCAAAAGCCAAATCATCGTCACCGAAATCCCCTACCAAGTGAATAAAGCAAGGCTTGTCCAAAAAATCGGCGAACTCCAAAAGGAGAAGAAGATTGACGGCATGACAGACTTAAGGGACGAATCCGATCGCAACGGGATGCGTATCGTCATCGAACTGAGGCGAGACGTGAATCCTCAAGTGTTTTTGAATAAGCTCTTTAAGCTATCTCAATTGGAGCAATCCTTCGGTATTATTATGCTGGCCCTTGTAGATGGACAGCCGAGGGTACTCAATCTCAAAGAGATTTTATTCTATTACTTAGAACATCAGAAAGACGTCATCGTCAGACGGACGAAGTTTGATTTAGAAAAGGCAGAAAAAAGAGCCCATATCTTAGAAGGCCTCCTCATTGCCCTCCTCAACATCGACGAAGTCGTGGAAATCATTAAGACGGCTCCCGACACCAAGACGGCGGGCGTAAGGCTGATGGAGCGTTTTAATCTTACGGAAGCTCAGACCCAAGCCATCTTAGAGATGCGTCTTCGCACCTTGACGGGCCTTGAGAGAGATAAGATTGACGCCGAATACAAAACCCTCATGGAAACCATCGATTACTTAAGAAAAATCTTAGGAAGCGACGAGATGGTTCTTCAGATTATTAAAGAAGAGCTTTTGGAGATTAAGCGCAAGTACGGCGATGGCAGAAGAACGGCCATCACGAGAAACTCCGAAAGCCTTGAAGAAGAGGACCTCATCGATGTACAAGACATCGTCATCACCATGACGAAAAACGGCTACATCAAGCGTCTCCCCCTTGAGACGTATCGCAATCAACAGAGGGGTGGCAAAGGCCTCTACGGCATGAAGACGAAGGAGACCGATTGGGTGACCAACATCGTCACGACGACGACTCACCATTGGCTTTTACTCATTACCAATAAGGGAATCGTCCACAAAAGGCGGGCCTACGAGATTCCGGAAGCAGGAAGAACGGCCAAAGGAACGGCGGCCATCAACATCATTCCCATCACAGGAGAAGAGAAAGTCAGCGCCGTGATTCCCATTGAGCGTTTTGACGATAACAAGTACTTATTCTTTGCCTGCAAGAAAGGCAACGTCAAGCGGACGAAGCTCACGGAATACGAGAATATCCGTAAGACGGGCATTATCGGCATTGCCCTCAATGAAGATGACGAAATCATCGGCGTTAAGAGTACAGACCCCAGCAAGACGGTACTCCTTGTAACGAAGAATGGTTATTGTATCCGCTTCCAGCAAGAAGAAGTTACGCCGGCAGGCCGTGTAGCCAAAGGTGTAAAGGGTATAGACCTTCGTAACGGCGATGAAGTCATTAGCATGGATTTAATGGGTGCCGATGAAGTGGCAGAAGTCTTAGTCGTCACAGAACTTGGTTTTGGAAAGCGAACAGACCTCAAAGAATACAAGATTCAAAACCGTAACGGCAAAGGTTTTATGACGGCAGTCCTAAAACAAAAAACAGGTAAACTGGCCGATATGAAGATTGTTCGCCCCGGCAACGAAGTCATGCTCATTACCGCCGGCGGAATCATTATCCGCACCGGTGTGGATACCATCAGTAAGACGAGCCGTGCCACCCAAGGCGTCATCCTCATGAAGACCGACGACGAGGATATGATTGTAGCGGCGGCCATCATTGATAACGATGACTCAGAACAACTGGAATTACCAACGGTATAAATAAATAAAAAAAACAAAAAAAGGTCTTTGCCCTTTGAAAGGCCTTTTTTGTTTTTATAGGAGAATGGATATGCAAAAATCCCATCAAAAACCACTTAAAACCATCGTGGCCATTGGCGATTCCATCGTAGAAGGCTATCCCTTCGGTAAAGAAGCTTCCTTTATAGCGTTCTTTATGAAGGGACTCCCTGAAGATGAATATACCATCCACAATCTCGGCATTGCCGGCGACACCACACAAGATGTGTTGCGGCGTTTTAGAGAAGAGGCCCTCCCCTATCGCCCGGACATCTTCATCTTGCACGTAGGGGCCAATGATGTTTTCCGGGGATTATCCATGGTAGAGGCTTTTTGCCATATTCAGGCGATTTGCGAAGAAGCAAAAGATGGGGGCGCTAAAGTGATCCTCTCTTCCCTACTTCTCATAGAAGACGATACCCTTAAGAATCAGAGTATTGCTTCCTTTAATCAGAAGCTCAAAAACCTCTCAGAGAGAGGGGGTTTTATATTCTGTAGCTGGCAAGAAATAGAAGACGAAATCCCCCTGGTCGATGGCGTTCACCCAACGAGGCGGGGCTATGAGGTAATGGGCACAAGGCTTCTTGAATTATTTGTAAAAGAAGCGTAAAAAAAGATTGACAAAGGGATAAAGGCTATGGTAAGATATTTAAGCTGTCACTAAAGACAGGCGAACCTTGAAAAATAAACAGTGTAGAAAAAACGACCAGACAATGGAAAGTAAAAA
>CAYJGI010000014.1:0-15755 GCA_964369705.1 uncultured bacterium | reverse complement strand
TGGGTTTTATCAAAAAGAAAAGTTGTCAATTGGCAAAAAAGATGGTAAAATAGCTTTTGTATTGGATTTAGATTCTAAGGATCATCCAATTGACCAAACGAAGCTTGTTTTACAAAAAATAAAGCGGATATTACACACTGTGAAGGAGAACTAACATTGAAAACAAAACGCACATTAGCCCTACTACTATGCCTCGTCATGGCCATCACCCTATTTACCGGTTGCGCCATGGTGGAAGTCAATACAGAAAAAATCAATGCCCGTGTGATTGCAACAATCGGTGATACGGAAATCACCTATGGCGAATATAAAGAACAGCTCGATTACACCATTGCCCTATACGAAGCGTACCTCTTTGGTGCAGGCTACTTCTCTCAGCCGGAGAATGCTGAGCAATTAGAGCAAACAAGGAACGACCTCGTGGATTCTTTAATTGAGTTTGAAGCCCTCTACCAGACGGCTATGAGCCAAGGCATCGAAGTAACAGAAGAAGATATCGATGAAGAGATTGAAGAAATCATCGAAACCCAAGGTGATGATTCTTTTGAAGCACAATTAGAGAGCTCCAACCTGACTTTAGAAGAATACAGAGAAGTCTTAAAGCCGGACCTCTACGTGAGAGCTTTAGAAGAAGAAGTGATGAAAGATTTTTCGATTACAGAAGCAGAAGCTGAGGCTTACTACGAAGAAAACAAAACTCAGTACTTAGATGGTGAAGACTTAGCCACTGCCAGCCACATCTTAGTAGAATCAGAAGATGATGCAGAGATGGTACTGGATTTAGCCAAAAAAGGCAACACCGACTTTGCTACTTTAGCCACGACTTTCTCAAAGGACTCTTCCGCCTCAGAGGGTGGTAGTCTTGGAGAATTCAATCGTACCACCATGGTAGCGGAATTCACTGCAGCCGTCTTTGATCAAGGACACGGCGTAGGTTTAGTACCTGAGTATATTGAGACTGAGTTCGGTTATCACATCATCTACATCGAAGCCATTGAGTTTGCAGAGCAGAAGACGTACGATGAAGTCAAAGAAGAAGTAATGGAAGATGCAACGGAAGTGGCATACGATGCAGAGTGGGCTGCAAAGTCAGAAGAATTTGTAGCGGCCATCGAAGTTGTAAAATACGAAAACGTTATCCACTCTTAATCCAAAACAATCAAAGCTAAAAAGCAGAGGGCATCCTCTGCTTTTTATGGCTTGACGGAACGTTTTTATCAGATTAAGATTAAGATAACAGCAAAAATAAGGGAGATCAAAATGGCAAAAATCATTGACTTAAGAAGTGATACCGTGACAATACCCACGGAGAAGATGCGTAAAGCCATGGCAGAGGCCGAAGTAGGCGACGACGTCTACGGTGATGATCCGACGATTAACGAATTAGAGAGAATGGGCGCCCTCATCTTAGGCAAAGAGAAGGCCCTTTTTGTACCCAGTGGTTCTATGGGGAATCAGCTGGCCATCATGGGTCATACAAGAGCAGGTGACGAAATCATCGTCGGAGAAGATTCTCATATTGTTGTCCATGAAGTAGGTGGTGCAGCGAGACTATCCGGCGTCAATATTCGCACGGTCCATAACGGCACCGGCTCCGTCACGAAAGAAGACATCATTCGCCTGACTAGGGGTGAAGACATCCATTTTCCAAGGACTTCTTTAGTCTGCATGGAGAACGCCTTAGCCAGTGGCACGATAGTACCCCTCAAACAAATGGAAGAAGTCTACAATACGGCAAAAGAGAAGGGCCTTCGTGTCCATACCGATGGCGCCAGAATCTTTAATGCTGCCGTGGCTTTAGGTGTAGACGTAAAAGAGATCACAAAGCATACCGATACGGTCATGGCATGCCTCAGTAAAGGCCTCGGTGCTCCCGTGGGAAGTCTTCTGGCCGGTGATGGCCCCTTTATTGATGAAGCGAGAAAAAACAGAAAACTCTTAGGTGGCGCCATGCGCCAAGTGGGTGTTTTAGGTGCGGCGGGACTCATTGCCCTTTTGGAAATGAGAGAGAGGCTCACCATAGACCACAAAAACGCAAAATACTTAGGAGAAGAACTTCTTAAGATCAAAGGAATTGAGCTACAATTAACGGATATTCAGATTAATATGGTATTCTTTAAGTGTACATGGCGGAATTTTGATGGTGATGACTTAATATCGTACTTACTTTCCCATGGGATTAAAGTGAATGGTTACGAAATGGATGGGATTTTTCGTTTTGTGACCCATCTTGGCATTACAAAAGAAGATATTGATACGGTGATTTCAACAATACAACAATATTTAGACGAAAGAGGGATATGATGGAAACCATGATGTGGGCTCTGGTAAAAGAAAAAAGGGAAAAAGGATTATGGCTACAACAAATCCCAATCCCTAAAGTCGGCGCAAAGGAAGTAATGATCAAGATTCACAAAACATCGATTTGTGGAACTGATCTTCATATTTATAATTGGGATTCATGGAGCGAAGCCACGATCCCCACGCCCATGGCCATTGGCCATGAATATGTAGGTGAGATTTTTGAGATGGGTGAAGACGTCACAAGCTTTACGAAAGGCGAAATCGTCAGTGGCGAAGGCCACATCGTCTGTGGCAAATGTCGCAACTGCCAGACGGGCATGGCCCATGTGTGTAAGAACACCGTTGGCGTAGGCGTGAATCGTCAAGGCGCCTTTGCCGAATACTTAGTGATCCCGGAAGAAAACGTGAGAAGGGTCCCAAAGGGGATTTCAGAAGATGTCATCTCTTGCTTTGATGGACTGGGGAATGCTGTCCATACGACACTCCACTATCCTGTGGTGGGAGAAGATGTACTCATCACCGGCGCAGGCCCTATTGGCATCATGGCTACCGCCGTGGCAAAAAAAGCAGGAGCACGCCATGTGGTGGTGACCGACGTTAATGAATACCGCTTAGACTTAGCGAAGAAGATGGGCGCCACGAGAGTGGTCAACGTGGCGAAAGAACAGCTCAAAGACGTCGTCAGGGAGCTTTGCTTAGAAGATGGATTTAGCGTAGGATTAGAGATGAGCGGTAATGGCAGAGCCTTTAACGATATGATTGATCAAATGATGTTTGGCGGCAAGATTGCCCTCCTCGGCATCCAAGCAGAGGATACGAGGGTGGACTGGGACAAAATCATCTTTCACGGCTTAACACTGCAAGGGATTTACGGTCGCCAAATGTATACCACGTGGCACCAGATGGGTGCCTTAGTGGAAGCGGGTATGGATATTACACCGATTATTACCCATAGATTCCACTTTACAGAGTTTGAAAAAGGCTTTGAAGTCATGAATACAGGAAATAGCGGAAAAGTCGTCCTTGACTGGACCAATCAAAAATAAAGGAGCTTTTACAATGAAAACAGCCTTAAAGTTTTATAGCGAAGAATTACAAAACATTAAAGAAGCCGGTACCTTTAAAGAAGAGCGTATTATCACGACGCCACAGCAATCGAGGATTCATACCACGGAAAAACAAAACGTCGTCAATATGTGCGCCAACAACTACTTAGGTCTCGCCGATAATAAGGATCTCATCGCTGCGGCGAAGAATAGTTTTGATGCATGGGGATTTGGTCTTGCTTCCGTACGCTTTATTTGCGGGACGCAACAAGTTCATAAAGACTTAGAGCGGGCCATCAGCACCTTCTTAGGTCAAGAGGATACCATTCTTTATTCCTCTTGTTTTGATGCCAACGGCGGCCTTTTTGAGACCTTGATCGGCGAAGAAGATGCCATCATCAGTGATGAGCTCAACCATGCCAGCATCATCGATGGCATTCGATTATCCAAGGGAAAACGCCTTCGCTATAAGAATAACGACATGGCGGACCTTAGAAGTAAGCTGGAAGAAGTTAAAGATTGCAGGATTAAACTGATTGCCACCGACGGCGTATTCTCTATGGATGGCTATATCGCTAACCTCAAAGCCATCTGTGATCTCGCCGATGAATACGATGCCCTCGTTATGGTTGACGATAGCCATGCCGTGGGTTTTATGGGAGATACGGGAAGGGGCACCCATGAGTTTTGCGGTGTGATGGATCGCATTGATATTATAACCGGTACTTTAGGGAAGGCCTTAGGGGGAAGTTCCGGCGGTTATACCAGCGCAAAGAAAGAAATCGTAGACCTTCTTCGTCAGAGAAGCCGTCCTTACTTATTCTCTAATACTTTAGCACCAAGCATTGCCGCCGCTTCATTAAAGACGATTGAGCTCCTTTCGGCCAGTACAAAGTATCGTGATACTGTCCATGAGAATACAACGTACTTCAGAGAAAAACTCCAAAAGCTTGGTTTTGATGTATTAGAAGGGGAGCACCCCATTGTACCTGTTATGCTTTACGATGCGAAAGTCGCTTCGGAGTTTGCCGGCCGTATGCTGGAGAAGGGCGTGTACGTCATCGGCTTTAGCTACCCCGTGGTACCAAACGGAAAAGCCCGTATTCGTACCCAAGTATCTGCTGCTCACACGAAGGCAGATTTGGATTTTGCCGTAGAGTGTTTCCGTCAAGTGAAAGAAGAGATGGGATTGTAATGGATCATATCAAGTCATAAAAGGAAGAGGGATTTTCCCTTTTCCTTTTTTTTAATTTTTTTTTGTAAAAAAGCTTTACAAATCATCAAAAGATGGTATAATAATAGTAATCAATACTAACAAAGGAGAAACCACCATGACAGATAAAGAAAAAGTACTGCAAGCCATGTCGGAGGCGGGAAAACCCCTAAGAGCCGGCGAGATTGTTACCCTCTCAGGTCTCGATAAAAAAATCGTCGATAAAGCCATGAAAGAGCTGAAAGCCGATGAGAGCATCGTAAGCCCCGCCCGTTGCCTATGGCAACCGAAAGAAGCGTAAAACCTATATAGATAAAAAAAGTAAGCAAAGCAAAAGAATTTCCTCCCCAAGGGCTTTATCCCCCTTGGGCTCTTTTGTATAGAGGGGTAACCAATCAAAACCCTCTCAAAAAAAGAATCCACAAGTAGCATCCTATAAGAAGAATGGCACGGCCTTTAGGGCCGTGTCATTTTGTTTTATGATAGGTGACGGGATAACAACACTGCAATCATCTTGACGGGATGTTGTTCATCGTAGGGATTTGTTCAAAAAACCTCTGTAAGAGTTCTTTTTATCACCATCAAAGCGTAGTATGAACCACCACGACTTATTGGGGGAAAAAATGAAAGATAAGCGGGCATTTTTGATCATTGGATTGGGGGTTATACTCATTATAGCAAGTCTATGGCAAGATATAAGAAATCTCTTTATAAGAAGAAGTGTAGTAGAACTTGGCCCTTTACCTACGGTGCACAGCGTCATAGAAGACGTCAAAACTTTAAGTGATACGTATCCACAATGGATTCAGTACGGTTATTTAGGCACCTCTCCCATGGGACGGCGTATCCCTTATATGACTTTAGGCACAGGCACAAAAAAAGGCCTCGTCGTGGCAGAAGTCCACGGAAGAGAGCATATAACCACCACTTTCTTACTGTCCGTTGTGGAGGCATATGCAAAAAGCGCAGCGGATAATATCCTTTATGGCGACTATAATCTCAGGGAGTTTTTAGAAATTTTTACGATCACCATTGTACCCATGGCGAACCCCGATGGCCTTGCCATTGTTACAGAAGGGGGAGAGCCTTCTTTTATGGAGCTGACAGAAGAAGAAAGAAGCCTCTATAAAGCAAATGGAGAAGGGACAGATCTTAATCGTAATTTCCCTTTTTATTGGGAGGAAATCAATAACGGCATTATAGAACCCAGTATCTCAGGTTATAAGGGAGATGCCCCCAATTCGGCAAAGGAGACGGAGCTACTCATGGCCCTTTCCGCCCAGCATAACTACCTCTTTATGCTATCTTTACATACGAAGGGCAACGTACTATTTGCCACCGATGCCATCTCACCCGATGTATCGTACACCATTCCCCTTACGGTAGCCCTCTCAAACGTATGCGGATTTGAGACATTGCCTGCGACCATGGATCCAAACGGCTATGGCGGTGGTTTTGAAAACTGGTTTCGTTTTACTTACAATGAGCCGGGGATTAATATTGAGCTCATTGATGTGGAAGAGGACGTAGATCCCTTAGCAGCTGTGTCTTCTGCTACTTTTAAGAAGCTCACCCATTATAATAAGACGAAGTACTTCCTCGCAGTGACCATGGAAGTGGCCCTTCTTTGGAATAAATAAGCAGAGTTTCATTCATCAAGACAAAGAAAAAAAGACCTATAATTGATAGGTCTTTTTTCTTTATTGTTCCATTTGTTTTGCGAGGAAAGCCGCCGCTGTTTCCGTTAGTTTTTTTTCCACTTCACCCATTACAGTTTTTTCGTTTTTTGCAATCATGATGACGGTACCTACGGCATCGCCTTCTGCAATAATGGGGGCAATCACCATAGGAAAAAGGGAAAAATCATTCTGAGAATCTTTTGTTAATTGGACAGAGTCATCGCCATCTTTGGGATCAATGGTTTTTGTGCGGCGGTTTTCCATGATTTCTTCAAGGTTTTTGTGGGTAGATTTTTCCAGATAGTCTTTTTTTGACGTACCGCTGACGGCGATAATGGCATCTCTATCGGTAATAAAAGTAATGTGGCCGGAGCTCTCGCTTAAGGCTTCGGAATATTCCTTTGCAAAGGGTGTTAATTCTCCAATGGGAGAGTATTTTTTTAGGACGACTTCGCCTTGACTATCGGTAAAGATCTCTAAAGGATCACCTTCTCTAATCCTTAGGGTTCTTCTGATTTCTTTTGGAATGACGACTCTACCCAAGTCGTCGATTCTCCTCACGATACCGGTTGCTCTCATAATGCTATCTTCTCCTTGAAAACTTTGATATGGTTATTTTCTGCTAAGATATAAAAAATATACAGAAGAAAACAATTTTTTCCCATAAAAACCATGGGAGGTGATTTTGTTACCGTTTCTTGACTTAAGGATTAGATTTATATATAGTATATTTTAAGTTTGACAATAGAAATAGAAAGGGAGGCAGGAGATGAATAAAATATTAAAAAAGCCGATGATCACTGTGGTTATTTTTATTGTTTTGTTGTGCATAGCACAAGTGTTGTTATTGGCCGATCGATATCTCACAGCGTATCCCATCTATATTAGCGGAATGATTTATATTTTTTCGTCAATCCTTTATATTAGCCTTTTTGTGGGATGGACCATTGGCATGTATCACCGCATTATGAATCGCCATGTGAGGGTTCATCTCTTAATGATCGGAAGCCTTATTGTTTTTTGGCTAATGATTAGGACGGTGAAGTTTAGCGCCTTTCAATTCTTGACGCTGGCCGATCGACTTAGTTGGTATGCCTATTATATCCCTATGGTACTCATTCCTTTGTTTTTCTTTTTTACGACGCTTTATATGGGAGAAAAAGAAGACTATCGCATAAATCCAAAATGGTACTTACTGCTGATACCGGCCATTGCAAGCATCTTATTGGTGATGACCAATGATTTGCATGGATTGGTATTTATGGACTTTGACTTAACCGTTCATGCCTATGGCAAGTCTTATAGCTATGGCCCAGGCTATTACTTCATTGTGATTGTCATTTGGGCGATACTGGCCATGTCCATCTTCATACTACGGAAAAAATTCAACGCCTCAACACAAACAAAAAAAGCATCAAGGCTACCCACCTTGATCCTCCTCCTCATTCCCCTTTATACGGCGCTCCATATTCTGAAACCCACCTATGGGATAGGATATTATTTAGATGTATCCACTTTTGCCTCAGCCATTACCGTTGCTTTTTTGGAAACGACGATTTGGACGAGGCTTATACACTCCAACCAAAGGCACAGAGATTTTTTTACCATGTCCGATCTTAAAGCCAAAATCCTCGATGATGGCGGAAATACCGTATATACATCGCAGCATGCAGCCCCGCTCTCTAAAGCCCACTTTGAAGCATTAAAAAAAGAAAAAACCATGGTGTACGACAATCACACAAACCTCAATCTATCGCCCCTAAAGGGGGGATACGTATTATGGTACAGCGATGTATCTGAGGTGCGGGCGATGATGGATAACCTCATGACGCTGAATGAAGAACTCAACAAAACCATAGAACATTTATCCATCGAAAACGAACAAAGAAGAGAAGTGGCAAGGCAAGAAAAACTAAGCGACTTGCATCGAATTATGGAAAACGAAGTAATTCCCCAAAGTAATAAAATGAAACAGGAAATGATGAAGGGAGACCTGGCCTCCTTAGATGAGATACAAGGGATCCTCTTTGAAACCAGTATGACCTCAACGTATATTAAAAGAAAAGTCAACCTCATCCTAACGGAACAAACAGAGAAAAACATCTCTACCGATGAGATGGCACGTTGTTTTTTAGAATCTTTTCAGCTCCTTCGCTATGTGGATAAAGCCTGTGCCATTCGCATTGTCAGTGAATATGAGATGACCCTTGATATGGCCATGGTCAGCTACGACTTATATCAGTATATTATAGAAAAAAATCACTATGATTTTGATACTTTGTACGTCACATATGATCTACAAGAAGATTACATGATTTTTGCAATACAGGTTGCCGGCGGCATCACAGTGCAGATCTCCGAGTTTGAGCCTTTTAAACTGAAAGAACTGAAAGGTACGCTCCACGTGATAGACGAAGGCGACAGTCACCACATCAGTTTAAAAATTCCAAAACCAGTATAGAGAGGAAGTGTTAGGGAAATGTTTTTATCTTTGAGCCCCACGGTCCAAGGCCTTATTATGGCTTTAATGCTACTGGGATTATCTTCCCTAATCATTGCACTGATTTTCTACATGATTGATAAAAATAATAAAGGGAGAATAACGAGCCTCTTTTTGTTACTGTTAGTGACTGTTATTGATTGGGTAGGATTAAGGGAACTCAACCTCTACCTAAAAACAGACTATGTATGGGAATTATCGCTGCTATCCACAGGACTGAATGAAATTCCAAGTGTGATCCAGATTGCATGGGGATTTGGTGTTATTATTCTGTCTGCCGTAATGATTCTTCTTTTACACCGAGAGAACAAGAACAAAATCAATGGGTTTTCCATTAAAGAAGCCCTGGAAAACCTACCTACGGGAATTGCTTTTGTATCGATGGATCATAGGCTTTATCTCTCCAATCGCGTAATGGATCACCTCTATCATCACTTGACGGGAAAATCCCTTCACAGTAGTGAAGATTTGTGGGAAGTATTACAATCAATTCGCCGGCAAGACGATTGCGTGATTGACGGTGAAGCCCCTGCTTTTTTAATGCCCGGCGGCGAGGTATGGCAGTTCACAAAAACAACGTACCCAAGGGAAGGCTATTATCAACTGAAGGCTATAGACATTACAGATCTTTACCGCCTCAGCGAAAACACGGGTAAAATCAATAAAAAACTATGGGAACAGCAACAAAGACTCATTGAGTTATCCCATATCGTAGAGCATAGCACAAAGGAGCAAGTGGTTACCCACATGAAAGTAAACTTCCACGATCATTTCGGTAATCTCTTAACGCTAACCAAAAAAACGCTAAAAGAAACCCCCGATATCGACGAAGCAAAAACCCTCATGACATACTGGGAGAATTTGACGGAAGTGATTAGCAATCTCTCCAGCCAAAACAACCACCCATTGATACTGGAAGACATTCTCCACTTTGGCACAAAACTTGGCTGCCAAATCACCACAGAAGGAGAATTACCCCACGAAGATGTGCATAGAACCACCATCCTTCTTTGTATCAACGAAATGCTAAAGAATGCGTACAGGCATGGTACCGCCGAAAAAATAAATGTAAAAATCGAACACACAAAAGATGGAATTCATGTTACCATATTTAATGAAGATCCCAATCCGCCCCTTGAGATTAAAGAAGGCGGCGGCCTCCTTGGTCTGCGTCAGAGAATCGAGCAAAAAGGGGGCACCTTTGAGATATCCACAGTAGGTGGCATTACGATGAAGGTGGTACTATATCAAGAGAGTAACGGGAGAAAAACCGATGTATAAAGTAATGATTGTAGATGATCAAAAAAGCGCTTTAGATCAGATGAAATATGCCATCTTGCAGAGCCATGGTAAATATGTATTACAAAAAACGTTGACAGAGGCAGATGGTGCACTGGGCGCATTAGAAGAGGCTCCTGTGGATTTGATCCTAATGGACATTTATACCAATGGTAGGGAATGTGGTATTAAAGTAGCCAAAGAAATTAAAGAAAAGTATCCCAATATTAAGATTATTATCCTGACTTTTGTGCTACAAAAACGCCACATAGAAGAGGCCCATGCCGCCGGTTGCGAAGGGTTTTGGTATAAAGATCATACCGATATTGATTTACTCCATGTCATGGATCACGTGATGGAAGGGGCTACTTATTTTCCCGAGTCGCAGCCTACAGTCATGATTGGAATGGCTAAAGCATCGGATTTTACGGAGAAAGAGTTAGCGGTTTTGCAGGCGAAAGTCAATGGACACACCAACGAAAAATTATGTGAGCTACTCCATATTAAACAAAGAACGCTGGACACTCATATCAGTAGAATCAAATCAAAGACGGGATACAACAACTTATTAAGATTGGTTGCCGATATAACGGCTAAGAAGTTTTTGATGATTAGCGATGATGGAGAAACGGAATAAAAAAACTTATCACAAGCCTATGAAGGATGCACTTAGCATCCTTTGTAGGTTTTTTTTATTACAATCTTTGATTTTATTAGTAATCGGCGTAAATACACGATGTGCATATGAGTAAGGTCTGATATACTTTGTAAAATGCATGAAGTATGGCAGATCTGAAGCACCACACAGCGTGAGGGGAAGTGACGTAGCAATGAAGAATAAAGCGCAGACTTGTAATCAAGGAACTCCCAATGCACAGTCACACTACATTTATGTGTATGGAGCCGTATTCGGATTCATACTGGTTGCAGTAATTGTGATTGGTTTCTACAGTATTTCACAGGAGATTCCCATGAGTGGCAGTCACGACAATAGGTATAGCGTACTAAATGGAGAGGGCATCTTGTTCATGCATGGAACAATTACGGCCATCGAAGGCACGACGATTACTTTTGAAGATGATCACGGTGAGACTCAAGAGATTACCCAAGATAACGCCGATGATTTTCACGTGGGACAGTATTTTCATTTTAATTATACCCTCGATGAGGAGGGACTTATGAAGACGATTCCCAATTCCGTTGGAGGCCACTAATTGGGGCCTATTGAAATCTTCGCGGCGGTAAGAATGGTCATTTGCGTCGATTATTTACCACTACAATTCACCACAAATAAAAAAGACGGTTATTCCAAAGGAATAACCGTTTTTTATTTAGATGATTGAGGGCATCGTAACTTAGGCTCCTTAGGTGCTATGCCTTGGTTTTTTGTTGTTACAGCACCATGTTTTCTCTTTCTAAGATTTCTGCAATGGATACGGCACGCTTCTCAATGATGGAGAGGTTGGCCGCTTCCGCCATGAGATTGGCTTCAATACCGTCTCTGATATCGGTAGGCATTTTTTCGCCTTTACGATAGGCAGCAAAAACATCTTGTACGAAAGTCGGATAAGACTCGTACCATCTCTCCAGCCAGCTATATGGTGGGTGCTCTGAGACTTCGCCCTTTGCGGTGTACGTCTTCAGGGTTGTTTTTTTGAAATTATCTACGGTGGCCTTCCCTAAGCTACCGATGACTTCCGCCCGGTAGTCGGCGTGGTATGTTGTGCGGCGAATGCTATCAATAACGCCTAAGAAACCATCTTCAAAAAGAATGGAAGTAATGGTAGTATCCACGTATTCAGGACCCTTTGGGCCGTTTTCATCCAGGAGGCAATTGCCTAAGGCGTAGACTTCTTTTGCATTACAATTGGCAAAAAAGCGCATAGAATCAAAATCATGGATAATCATATCTACAAAGATGCCGCCGGAAGATTTGGAATACTCTGCAGATGGTGGTGTAACGTCACGGCTTGTCAGCTTGATGGTTTCAAGTTTACCGAGGTTTCCTTCTGTGATTTCGTTCTTTAGGGCTTTGTAGCTGATATCGGCACGTCGATTAAAGCCGATGCAGAACTGTACGCCGTTTTCTTTGACGGCATCGTATACGGCTTTGACTTTTTTGAGATCAATATCGATGGGCTTGTCGCAGTAGATGTCTTTTTTTGCTTTGGCCGCTTCGATGGCAATAGGAGCATGGGTATCCGTTGAAGTGCTGATCATGACCATGTCAATCTCCGGATCATTCCAGATTTCGCTGAGGTCTTTTGCACCTACGGGGATGTTGTATTTTTCTTTGATTTCTTCCACTTTATTCGGAAAAACATCATAAACCGTCTTAACCATAACGCCTTCTACTTCCGATTGAATGGTTTTTGCATAGAATTCCCCCATTCTTCCACAACCTAAAATCGCAACTTTGACTTGATCTTTCATTGGTACCTCCACTGATTTATTTTAAAATTATACAGATTAAATCAATATACAATATATCAGAAAAGCTAACTACAGTCAAGGTTTTACGCCGAAATGGCACTTCTTTTTGTAGACAAATGACGGTCATAAAGTTACAATATGTATAGTAAGACAGAAAGGAAATAAAAATGGAAAACAAAAAAAATAATTTTATTAAAGGCGCTATGATTTTGTCTATGGCAGGCATTCTCGTTAAAGTCATAGGTGCCGTTTATCGTATTATACTTAATCGCTGGATAGGCGCCGAAGGCATGGGGACCTATCAACTGGCATATCCCATCTACTCCGTGTTACTGGCTATTTCCACGGCGGGAATTCCCACAGCCATCTCCAAGATGATGGCAGAGAAAATCGCCATGGCAGATGGCAAAAACAGTAAAAAGATTTTTATTGTTTCTTTATGGATGCTCCTTGGAATTGGCGTTACGTTCTCTCTATTACTCTTTTTATTAGCGCCGTGGCTGGCAGAAGTGATTTTGAAGGTGCCGGAAGCGACGATGAGCATTAGAGCCATTGCACCTGCTGTGTTTTTTGTTTCTTTATCTTCCGGTTTTCGTGGATTCTTTCAAGGGATGCAAGACATGGCACCCAGTGCCACAAGCCAGATATTAGAGCAATTCTTTCGTGTACTGGCCATCTTTGGCTTAGTATACTTGTTACTTCCCATTAGCGTAGATCACGCCGCCGCCGGAGCCTCCTTCGGCCCTGTGGTGGGAGGCGCCATATCCCTCCTTTGCTTAGTGACGATCTACTTGAAACGCAAAGATCGTATCAACCTGTTTTTTAATGAAAGCGCCAACTATCAAGAAGAATCTTCCCTCTCCATTGCAAAAAAACTATTCCTCTTTGCCCTTCCCATTACCCTTGGAGGACTCATCATTCCCGCGATGACCACGGTGGACTCTCTCCTCATTCCATCGAGGTTACTGACCATCCCCGGTATGGATCTTGAGACGACGAAGATTTTGTACGGATATCTTTCCAGTTATGCGGGAGCCCTTGTTAATTTTCCCGCCGTTATTACGGTGGCTCTCTCCGCCAGCTTAGTGCCGGCCATTAGTGAAGCCATTGCAAAGAAGGATAAAGACACAATGAAGAAGAATATCACCACAGGGACAAAACTCACACTCCTTGTAGGTCTTCCAAGCTCTGTAGGCCTTTTTGTCTTAGCAACGCCGATTTGTGAGCTTCTTTATAACGATGCTTTTGCGGGGCCTGCATTACAAGTCACCGCCTTTACCGTGCTTTTTATTACGCTTAATCAGACGACCACAGGGATTTTGCAAGGAATGGGCAAGGTCTATACACCGGTGATTCACTTAGTGGTGGGTCTTCTCATTAAAGCAGTCCTGACTTATGTCTTAGTAGCAAACCCAGATTTCCATATCTTAGGAGCAGCCTTTGCTTCTGTGGTGGCTTACGCCGTAGCGGCCAGCCTTAACTTCTTAGCTGTTTTACGCCATGGTGGCATTACTTTTGAATACAAGAATACGCTGATTCGTCCCGCCGCCATATCGGCCCTTATGGGAGTGATTGCTTTTGCTTTATACCACGGCGCCAATTTCTTTTTACCCGGTAGCCTTGCCACGATTCTCTCCATGGGCGTTGCTGTATTATTCTACGGAATGGCCATCATGATGGGAAGAGTGCTCCATCGGGACGAGCTATTGATGTTCCCCGGTGTATCGGAGAAAGTCGTATCAAAATTGGAAAGCCATCAATTATTTAGGAGTGAACAAAGTCATGAATAATATTCTCTACATTGTAGGCCTAGGCCCTGGAGATGACAAATACCTTACCTTAGAGGCAGCATCCTTACTCACAGAGCACCCCCTTGTCTTAAGAACCAAAAACCATCCAACGGTAGCGTACCTGAGAGATAAAGGCACTCATTTTGAAAGCTTCGATGACTTATACGAAGGGGAAAAAGACTTCGACACCTTATACCAAAAAATCGCAAAAACACTGATCCAAAAAGTAAAAGAAGAAGGCGCCTTCGTCTATGCCGTACCGGGAAGCCCCATGGTGGCAGAAAAAACAGTCACCACCCTCTTGCAAGAAGAAAAAAAGCATGACGATTTTTGTATCAAAATCATTGAAGGAATTAGCTTTTTAGATTTTATGTATACTGCTTTTCGCCTGGACCCCAGCGATGGTGTGATGCTCCTTGACGGCATGATTTTTGATGTGGAAGACTTAAATCCCACGAAGGATACCTTTGTGACGCAAGTGTATCATCCACTCATTGCAGGAGAAGTGAAGCTGAAGCTCATGACCCTCTATGCCGATGACCACGAAATCTTTGTGGCAAGACACTTAGGAACAAAGGATCAAGAGGTCTATGCCATCAAGCTGTACGAACTCGATCGCTTACAAGATATTGACCACTTAACGAGCCTTTATATCCCCAAGGCAGATCTTTTGGCCCGAAATGGCTATACGATGAATGATCTTAATACCATTGTGGAGATCCTAAGGGGAGAAGATGGCTGTCCATGGGATCGAGAACAATCGCTCAAATCCCTCCTTCCCCAGTGTTTAGAAGAAGTCTATGAGTATGTTGATGCCGTAGAGAATGAAGATGCCTTTAATATTGAAGAAGAGCTTGGCGATATTTTGCTTCACGTGGCCATGAACAGCAATATCGCAAAGGAAGAGATGGGTTTTTCTTTTGTGGATGTGACAACGGGAATTTGCCAAAAAATGATTCGCCGCCATCCCCATGTTTTTGGTAACATGGAAGTAAAGGACAGTGAAGAAGTTCTAGCCAACTGGGATGACATCAAAAAAGAAGAAAAACAGCACAAAAAAGCTTCCGAAAGAATGGACGATTTACCAAAGGCTTTTCCTGCCCTTCTCATGGCAAAAAAACTGCAAAAGAGGGCGGCTTCCGTGGGATTTGATTGGACGGAGACAGAAGACGTTATGGCAAAATTAGATGAAGAAATTGCAGAATTTAAAAAAAGTTGTGAAAAAAATAACCAATTTGAGGAAATTGGTGATATTTTATTCACAATTGTTAACCTTTCTCGCTTTTTAGCTATTGACCTTGAGGAAACACTGAGGTATAGTAATAATAAGTTCAAAAACCGTTTTCGCATTATGGAGGATATCATCCACGAAGAAGGCAGGGATTTTAAAGAAATGACCCTCTCTGAGATGGACAAGTATTGGGACCGTGCGAAGGCGATTTACACCCAACAGCAATAGAAGTTATTAAGCTATAAAAGTCGGATATTTCATCGGCTATTATATAAATGAAT
>CAYJGI010000013.1:13803-16116 GCA_964369705.1 uncultured bacterium | reverse complement strand
AAGAAGGATCTGTGGCAGCGCCTACGGCAGGACTCCACTGGACAGATGACCTTATGAAAGCCGCAGAGGATAAGGGCTGTACTTTTGTAGACGTGACCCTCGATGTGGGTCTTGGGACTTTTCGCCCCGTAAAGGCAGAAGACCTAAGTGATCATAAGATGCATAGTGAGTTTTATCATGTACCCCATGAAGCGGCAAAGATTATTAGAGAAGCAAAGGCAAGGGGCAACCGCATCATCGCCGTGGGGACTACTGTGGCAAGGACGCTGGAAAGCAGTGTGAATGAAGAAGGCATCCTGATAGCGGGAAGGGGAGAGACGGATATCTTTATTTATCCCGGATTTACCTTTAAAGTCATTGATGGCCTCATTACGAATTTTCACTTACCGGAAAGCACGCTGTTGATGCTGGTTTCTGCCTTCAGCAATCGAGAATTTATACTAGAAGCTTATGAAGAAGCCGTGAGAGAAGAGTATCGCTTCTTTTCCTTTGGCGACGCCATGCTCATTGAATAGGAGTAAAAATGGTTAAATACGAACTCATTAAAAAAGATAAGAATACAGGTGCAAGGGCAGGGATTCTTCATACACCGAGGGGTTCCTTTAAGACGCCTATGTTTATGCCTGTTGGGACTCAAGGTACCGTCAAATCCATGACGCCGGAAGAACTCAAAGACATTGGCGCCGACATCATATTAGGCAATACATACCATCTCCACTTAAGGCCGGGACAAGACTTAGTAGAAAAAGCAGGAGGTCTTCATGCTTTTATGAACTGGGATCGCGGGATTCTCACCGATAGTGGTGGGTTTCAAGTCTTTAGCTTAAGCAACCTTCGCAAAATCACGGAAGAAGGCGTTTCTTTCCAAAGCCATATCGATGGTAGTCAAAAGTTTTTGAGCCCTGAAGTATCAATGGAGATTCAGCACGCTTTAGGCAGTGACATCATCATGGCCTTCGATGAGTGCCCGCCCCATGACAAAGATTTTGATTACGTCAAAAAATCCATGGAGATGACCCACCGATGGGCAAAAAGATGCAAAGAGCACCATGACAAAGACCATCAATCTCTCTTTGGGATTATTCAAGGGGGGATGTTCCCCGAATTACGGAGAGAATCGGCAGAAGCTTTAAAAGACCTTGATTTACCGGGATACGCCATAGGAGGCCTCAGCGTAGGCGAATCCAAAGACTTAATGTACGGCATGCTGGACGTTACGACACCCATCATGCCGGAAGATAAACCCAGATACCTCATGGGAGTCGGTGCGCCGGAAGACTTATTAGAAGGTGTGATTCGTGGGATTGATATGTTTGATTGCGTACTTCCCACCAGAATGGCAAGAAACGGTACGGCCCTTACAAGCCACGGCCGAGTCGTCATCAAGCAATCTAAGTATTTTGATGACTTTTCACCCCTTGATTCAGAATGTGGATGCTACACCTGCAGACATTATTCCAGGGCGTATCTTCGCCATCTCTTTAAAGCAGGGGAGATTTTATCTTCCAGGTTATTTACGATCCACAATCTCTATTACACCATCCACTTGATGAAAAAAATCAGAGAAGCCATCTTAGAGGATCGTTTGGTAGATTTTGCGAAGACTTTTTATGAAAAACAGGGAAGGGCATCCGTTTTATAGTGCAATAAACAGCACCTTAATAAGTTTTTATTGTCATATTATAAAATATAGTGTAAAATAACCCTATTCACAAAAAACAAGAAAAGAGGTCCTTATTATGCCGATAGAATCTATGTCGTACATCTTTTTTATAGTAATCATTTTTGGTGCTTCCTATTTCTTTTTGATGGGACCCCAAAGAAAGCAAGCAAAAATCAGACAGCAGATGTTAGATAGTATCACCGTAGGTCAAGAGATTATAACGATTGGTGGTTTTTATGGTACCATTACAGCGATGGATGGCGATAAAATCAAAGTAAAAATTGCAGAAAACATGGAAGTCACCATGCTACTGAGCGCCGTTCGTGCCGTGGTGAATCCCGTTGAACCCACAGAAGAAGTCACAGAAGAACCAATGGAAGAAGTACTGGAAGATACACAAACAGAAAATCAAGAATAAAAGGTAATTAACATACCCTCACAGACATAAAATCCCAAGGTCTCTTGGGATTTCTTCTTTGCACCGATAATGAGTACGAAAGGATAAAATGATGAAAAGCTGGAAAACAACCCTTTATGTTTTATGGGTATCACAGGTGATATCCATTATGTGCTTTAGCTTAGGGATGCCCTTTATGTCTTATTACTTCAAAATAGACTTTGGGATTACGGATCCTGATACCGTTAAGATT
>CAYJGI010000013.1:10561-13793 GCA_964369705.1 uncultured bacterium | reverse complement strand
CTTCAGCCTTTGCCTTAGGAATTATGGCACCGGTATGGGGTGCTTTAGGCGATAAGTACGGCAGGAAGAAGATGCTCCTTCGTGCTATGGGTGCCGGCGTTGTGGTCTTAGTTGGATTAGGCGCAGCCCAGAACTATCAATCGGTCATCTTTTTTAAAATGATTCAAGGCTTTTTTACGGGGACGGCCACGGCGGCCATGACCATGGTTGCTGCCATTACACCGGAATCGAAGATGACGTACGCCTTGGGTGTCATTGCTTCCAGTCAGTTCATCGGATCATCCATCGGTCCTATGATCGGCGGCTTTATTGCCGAATGGTTTGGTTATCGTATCAGCTTTTTTATCGGTGGCGGATTAATGCTTCTTGATTTTTTCCTCGTATTCTTCTTAGTCAAAGAAACGGTGCAGAAGTTTAAGTATCGTAAACAGCAAGAAAACGGCATCGTCTGGATTGAAAAAATCTTAATTTTAAAAGATGAAAACAATCAAATCAAAGAAGAACTTGTGGAAAAAGTCCAAAAACAAAAGAAAAACATGGTCCATTATAAAAATAAATTCAAAGAACTCATTGGGCTTTTTACGCCTCTTATGATTAGCATCATGGTGCTTCTCATCTTTTTGCGCCTGTATCGCTCTTTGTTTTCCCCTTATCTTGCCCTTTACGTGGAGGAGATGCTGGGGACCATTGATGGTGCCTCAAGGGCAACGGGGCTGATTAACGGTATTGTAGCCCTTGTCAGTGCGGCGGCCGGTCTTACCCTTGGGCGCCTTGGTGATAAGTACGATAAATTAAAGCTTCTGAAATACATGATTTTTGTATCGGGGATTGTGGCAATCTTTGTTGCTGTGCCTGACAATATCTACTTCTTTACCTTCCTATACGCCCTTTTCTTCTTTATTGCGGGAGGATCGGAGCCCCTCTTTATGTCTCTTCTCACATCGATTACACCGAGGGAGAAGCGGGGTCTCTTTTTAGGACTTCAAGTAATGATGGGCAATTTAGGCTGGACCATTAGTCCACTGCTTGCCGGTTGGATTAGTGTTGAGTTTAGTATCCATGCCATCTTATGGTGGGTGCCTATCTTTATTTTGATTAGTTTTTTAATTTCTTTATACATAGATTACTTTAGAAGGAAAGACCTAGACGTGGCAATGGAAGCCAATCATCGCCACGAACTTGAAATCATGGAAGAACCTTAACAAGAATCAGCATACGACAAAAAACCTAAAGTCACCTTTAGGTTTTTTTTGTTTTCATAACATTTAAAAATACGTATAGTTTGTTCTTATTTAGGGGAAAAGAAGAAAAGCAGAAACACCTTTTTGTCCTACACATATACTGTAAAAAAAACCATACAAAGGTGGTACGATATGCAAATTTTTTCAATATCCACAAAGCAGCATAAAGAAGCCCTTAAAAATCTTTATGAATCTTTAATAGAAAGTACAAAAGAAGAAGATCTTTTTTCTTTTGATTATATAGATGGAGATTACACAGCGATTACTTGTAGCGTAAAGAAAGAAGATGAAGATGAGCCCCTCTTTTTTTTAGGATTGACGCAGCTTTTTCATCGATTGTTGCCTCTCCTTGCAGACTTGTTGCTCATCCTTTGGGAAAAAGCAAATATTGCCCTCCTTGGAGAAGAAGAGTTAAAACACTACCTGCCCCAAGATCGAATCAAAATCATCGATAAAGTAGAAAACAGCCTAAAACAAACAGGCATCGCAAAAAACAAAAGAATGAAGCTGGTCCAAAATAAAATTTCAACTTATCTCAAAACAGAAAACAAGCTGAATATGGATGGTTTCATTCAATTTCGCCTAAAAGAATTAGAAAAAGAAACAAAAGAAGTCTTTTATCTTGTGGCAAGAGATCTAAAACTCGAAGCAGAATATGAAGAATTCATTGAGCTTCTTCGCTACTTTGTATCGATACAGATACCGCTTTTTGACAAGATCCATGTACTGGCTATGGGCAAAGGGCGATACGAAATACTGGATCCTACGTATATGCCCCTTGGTAATGATTACGTCGATGATGATTTAATCAAAAACAAAGATCAAGTCAAAAAAACAGACCTCATCATTAGCTCTTTAATGAATATTGCACCGAAAGAAATCATCTTCCACTATGGTAGAGGCGTGAAGGAAGACAGCTTCTTTAAGACATTGGAAGAGATTTTTGAAGATCGCATGGTACTTTGTACCGATTGTGCTCTCTGCCGAGAACTGGGAGATCCTTCCATTACTTTTTTTTAGGATTGTTATAGTATAAAAAAGCAGAAAGATTAAAAAAATCTCTTCTATTGACAAGGTTTTTCATGGGTGGTATACTTGTGTCAGATATACGGAGAAATGGAAGATGCTTTGATCGATAAACGATAGACAGAGAAAAACCCTCGGCTGAAAGGTTTTGCCATAGATCAGAGATAACCGCCCATGGAGTATACGGCTTTGGCTCCCTTAGAGGCCAATAAGAGTGAAACTGCTTTGCAGTTTAATTAGGGTGGAACCACGAGAAGCCTCGTCCCTTTGGATTAGGTTTCTTTTTTTTATTTATTCATAGATATATACAACATATAGGAGGTATTCAAATGATTAGAATCACATTACCCGATGGCAACATCAAAGAAATCGAAAGCCCCATGTCGGTCCTTCAATTCACCGAAGAAAAAATCAGCAGAGGATTAGCCAAAGAAGCCTTAGGCGGCATTATTGACGGAGAACTGGTTCCCTTAACGAGAATGATCGATAAAGACGTAGCACTATCCATTTTTACCTTTGATTCTAAAGAAGGTGAAGATTTGTATCGCCATACCTCATCCCACATCTTAGCTCAAGCAGTCAAAAGAGTCTTTGGCAAAGACCGTGCAAAGCTTGGTTTTGGTCCGTCGATTAAAGATGGTTATTATTACGACTTTGATATTGATGTGACTTTCACGCCGGAAGATCTCGTAAAGATCGAAAAAGCCATGATGGACATCATCAAAGAAGATTTACCCATTGAGCGCTTTGTGATGACGAGGGAAGAAGCGATTCAGCATTTTAAAAACATCGGCGAAGAATATAAGATTGACCTTATCGAAGGCATCGCAGACGGCGTTGAGATCAGCTTTTATCGTCAAGGCGACTTTACGGACCTATGTACCGGTCCCCATTTACCCAGAACAGGATATATTAAAGCTGTGAAGCTAATGAGCATTGCCGGCGCCTACTGGCGTGGCGATGAG
>CAYJGI010000013.1:3090-10551 GCA_964369705.1 uncultured bacterium | reverse complement strand
GAAGCAAAAACTCTTAGATGAGTATCTTAATCGCTTAGAAGAAGCAAAGAAGAGAGATCATCGTAAATTAGGTAAAGAATTAGAACTCTTTACCATCGAAGAAGAAGGCCCTGGTTTTCCTTTCTTTTTACCGAAGGGTATGATCCTTCGTAACGAACTGGAAAACTTCTGGCGAGTAGAGCACAGTCAAGCGGGCTACCATGAGATTAAGACGCCGGTCATTCTCTCAGAGAGCTTATGGCACCAGTCGGGCCACTGGGATCACTTCAAAGAAAACATGTACTTCACAAAAATCGATGAAGGTAATTTTGCCGTAAAACCAATGAACTGCCCCGGCGGAATGCTGGCATACAAAACAAAACTCCACAGCTATCGTGATCTTCCCGTGAGAATGGGAGAACTGGGTCTGGTTCATAGACATGAAATGTCAGGCGCTCTCCATGGTCTCATGCGTGTGCGCTGTTTTACCCAAGACGACGCCCACCTCTTTATGACAGAAGATCAAATCAAAGACGAGCTTGTTGGCGTAATCAATCTGATTGATAAGTTTTATTCTTTATTTGGTTTTAATTACCACGTGGAGCTCTCTACAAAACCGGCAAAAGCCATGGGAAGCGATGAGATTTGGGATAAGGCCATCTCTGCCCTCCGTGAAGTCTTAAATAATAAAGGCATCAACTATATTGTGAACGAAGGCGACGGTGCTTTCTACGGCCCGAAGATTGACTTCCACATCGAAGATGCCATTGGACGTACTTGGCAGTGCGGTACCATACAGCTCGATTTTCTGATGCCTGAGCGTTTTGACCTCACTTATATCGGTCAAGATGGTGAGAAACATCGTCCTGTTATGATTCATCGTGTGGTTTTTGGTAGTATCGAGCGTTTTATCGGTATCTTGATTGAGCACTTTGCCGGTGCTTTTCCTCTATGGTTATCGCCGGAGCAAGTGAATATTATTACCATTAGCGAAGAGCAAATCCCATACGGAAAAGAAGTGGAAGCTCTGTTAAAATCCATGGGCATTCGTGTAAAACTAGACGCCAGAAACGAAAAACTCGGCTACAAGATCCGTGAAGCACAGCTTAATAAAACCCCATACATGCTCGTCATCGGTAAGAAAGAGATGGAAGAGAAGACGGCTTCCGTCCGTAAGCGAGGCGAAGGGGACTTAGGTGCCATGGACATAGAAGCCTTCGGTAAGATGATTAAAGAAGCCATAGACAACAAATCCATATAATGGTTACGGTTTTTTAGAGATAGTAGTTGACATTTTAGGTGAATTGGCATATACTATCTAAGTACAACAAAGTAGAGTTATCCACTCTCACCTGGGCGCCTTAAGTGCCGGGTTTATCAGAGGACATTTTAGACAAGATTTTGTTTAATTTGATTTTTTGAGCGTGGATAATGATATCCACGCTTTTTATTTTTAGGAGGTGTCACAGATAGCTGCTGAAGACATGATCATCAATGAAGACATTCGTGCGAAGGAAATTAGACTCATTGACGAAGAAAACAACCAATTAGGGATTATGGCAACGAAGGAAGCCTTGAATGTAGCCATTGAAAAGGGCCTTGACTTAGTCCTAATCTCCAATCAAGGAAATCCGCCGGTATGCAAACTCATGGACTATGGTAAGTACAAATACGAAATGAGCAAACATAAAAAAGAAGCAAAGAAGAAACAAAAAATCGTCAGCATCAAAGAATTGCGTATGAGCCCCAACATTGAGCAACATGACCTTAATGTACGCATCAATCAAGGCCGTACTTTTATTCAAGATGGCGATAAGATTAAGGTTTCTGTCCGTTTTAGAGGTCGTGAGATTGCACACCAAGAAAACGGTAGAGTCATCTTAGAACAAATTCAAAAGGCATTTGAAGACATTGCTGTTGTAGAGAAGGCGCCCATGATGGAAGGCCGTAGCATGGTAATGTTTCTCGCACCAAAAGGTGCAAAATAAGTTAATCACAGGAGGAAAACAACATGCCAAAAATGAAAACCCATAGTGGTGCTAAAAAAAGATTCAAAATGACTAAAACAGGCAAAGTAAAAAGATCCAAAGCTTACAAGCGTCACATTTTGACCAAAAAATCTTCCAAGAGAAAATTGGACTTAAGACATGGTACGATTGTAGATAAAACGAACGAAGCAGCAATCAAAAGATTGATGCCATACGCTTAAAGAGGAGGATTTTAAAAAATGGCTAGAATTAAAAAAGGCGTAAACGCCCGTAAAAGACATAAAAAAGTGATGAAAATGGCGAAAGGTTACTGGGGTGCCAGAAGCCGTCGCTTTAGAGTAGCGAATCAAACCGTCATGAAAGCCATGGCCAATGCTTTTAGAGGTAGAAAGCAGCGTAAGAGAGACTTCAGATCCCTTTGGATCACAAGAATCAACGCAGCGGCCCGTATTAATGGCATTACTTATAGCAATCTTATGCACGGTCTTAAGCTTGCCAATATCAACATCAATCGTAAGATGCTTGCAGAAATGGCAGTCAACGATGCGCCAAACTTTGCAAAATTAGCAGAAACAGCTAAAGCACAATTACAGAAGTAAACTACGAAAGAGTCGACAGATGTCGACTCTTTTTTTGTTTAAGAATTAAAGCTATGGGGAGAAGGATTTTGATTCACTTTGTAGAATATGACAAAAAAGAAAGGAGAAGGGAATGTTTAGTTATCAAGTAGCAAAAAAAGAAGGTACATTATATGTGAAGCTCATGGGTGACTTAGATCATCACGGTACCGTAAAGCTAAGAAATGAGCTGGATCAACTGATCTTAAGGGAAGAGAGGGGAGAAGTCGTCCTTGATTTAGGTGGAATCTCTTTTATGGATAGTTCGGGAATTGGCTTTTTGCTCGGTCGTTATAAGCTCGTGAAGCAACAGGGCGGCAATCTATCGGCCGTACAAGTCAAAAAACCGCTGATGCGTATTTTTAAGATGTCGGGAATTACTAAAATCATTCAAGTGGAGGAAGTATCATGAACAAAGTTTTGAATAAAATGAAATGCGAGTTTTTGGCAAGATCGGTGAATGAGAGCTTTGCCCGTGTTGCCGTGGCAAGCTTTGTATCGCAGCTGGACCCTACGTTGGAAGAATTGTCGGATATTAAGACCGTAGTTTCAGAAGCGGTTACTAATGCCATCGTCCATGGTTATGGCAGGCAGGAAGGATCTGTAAAACTGGAGTGCCGCATCTTAGAAAACCAAATGATCGAAATCACCATTAAAGATCGGGGAAGAGGGATTGAAGATATCAAAGGCGCCATGGAGCCTCTTTTTACCACGGCACCCGATGACGAAAGAAGCGGAATGGGTTTTACGATTATGGAGAGTTTTATGGATAAACTCACCGTAAGATCTAAAGTAGGGCAAGGTACCACCGTAAAAATGAGAAAAAAACTGGGGCAATGATGCCATCTTATCCTTTGATAGAAGAGGCAAGGCTCGGCAATCGGGAGGCAAAATCAAAGTTTGTAGAAGACAACTTAGGACTGGTTCATTCTGTGGCGAGGCGTTTTTCCGGTAGAGGAGTGGACTATGATGATCTTTTTCAGATTGGGACCCTAGGTCTACTGAAAGCCATAGATCGCTTTGATATTTCCCTGGGGTATCGATTTAGTACCTATGCTATCCCCCTCATCATTGGGGAAATGAAGCGTTTTTTTAGAGATGACGGATGTATGAAAGTGGCAAGGAATATTAAAGAAGCTGCACAAAAAATTGTCCTACATAAGTCTCGATTATTTATCCTCTTAGAAAGAGAACCAACGATACAAGAGCTATCCCATCACACAGGATTCACCGTGGAGACGGTTCTGTTGTCCCTTGATGCGCTAAAACCACAAATCTCCTTTGAAGATGTCGCCTTTGAGCAAGACGGTCAAGTAGTCTTAATCAAAGATACCATCAAAGACACTTCAGAAGATCAAAGTAAGATCGACGAGTATCTATCACTCAAGATGGAAATCACCGCCCTAACAAAAAAAGAAAAAGACCTCATTTATTTACGCTATTATAAAGACTTCACCCAAACCCATACAGCCAAAATCCTATCCATGACCCAAGTACAAGTATCACGCCTTGAGAAAAAAATCCTCCAAAGACTCAAACAAAACTTAAGTCACGTCGATTTTTTAATAGACGATAGAACAATAGAGAGAAAAAGAGCTTAATAAAAATGAAATAAAAAAAGTAAATTAAAAATAGAGTAATAAAAATAATTCAAAAGCCTTTCTCATTTTCGGAAGGCTTTTTGTTATGACATCATTGCTTTTTTGTTGTTCTTTTTTTATAATAAAATCATACCAAAGGTGATTGAGAGGGGCTTATGATGAATATTCAAATCTTCGGAAAATCAAAATGCTTCGATACGAAGAAAGCAGAACGGTATTTTAAAGAGCGCCGTATTAAGTATCAGCTCATTGATGTCCTATCAAAGGGACTTAGTAAAGGCGAACTGGAATCCGTCACAAGAAAAATCAAAGTAAGAGACCTTGTCGATGAAAAATCAAAGGCATATACAGCGCAAAGTATTCAAAAACTATCCCTCGATAAAAGTATCATGGATAAGCTGATGGATCACCCGATCTTATACCGCACCCCAATTGTAAGAAACGGAAAAGATGCCACCCTCGGATATTGCCCGGAAGTCTGGGAGAAATGGGAGTAACCATGAATTATAACGAAATCATTAAACGGATCAATGAATTGGCAAAAAAACAAAAAACAACAGGTCTGACAGAAAAAGAAAAAACAGAACAAAAAAAGCTAAGGGAAGAATATTTAAAAATCTTTAGACAAAATATGAAACAACAAATCGAAAACATTACCATCGTAGAAGCCGACGGATCCCACACGCCCCTCAAAAAATCATAAAAGCATTTCCGTGCCTCATTTATATTATACTCGTCCCTCATATAATATAAATAATCTCGCTTTGCTTCGATTATTTATCACTGATTCTATGGCGTGGGCTTAAATCGCCCAGCAGCCTCATTTATATTATACTCGTCCCTCATATAATATAAATAATCTCGCTTTGCTTCGATTATTTATCACTGATTCTATGGCGTGGGCTTAAATCGCCCAGCAGCCTAATTTATATTATACTCGTCCCTCATATAATATAAATAATTGGGTACACTGACATAAAAAGGAGATTTTATGTCAAGAACGATGAAACTTTTGTACCTCATTGTGATTGTGATATTACTTGCCGTAGTGGTGATCAGATACTTGCCCCAGTGGTATCCCGAGCGATCGACACCAATACGGGTAAAGCTTGTAGCTATGGAGTGGGATGATACAATTAACGATACGATCTGAATCAATCATTGCCTATGATCAAGGCTTAGGTGTATTGACTTTGCACCAAAAATATTGTACAATGCCTTAACTGGATAAATTCGATGATAGAAAGGGTTTTTGCTGGATTCTTTAGAGAGAGGAGCCTTGGCTGGAAGTTCCTTGAAGAAAGCAAGAATTGTAGTTCTTGAGAAGAAAGGCCGAATGGAGTAAGCCTTGACGGTGGCGATCGTTAAGACGCATGAGTGGCAGTTGTATGGTATACGACTGCAATGAAGGTGGTACCGCGAAAGCAGAAGCTTTTCGTCCTTTGGGGCGAAGGGCTTTTTTTATTATTTTTTTTGAGGAGGAAAGAAGATGGAAGAAAGAACGAATATTAGCAAAGTATACGAACATCACAACATTGAGGGATCTTGGTATCGTTTTTGGGAAGAGGCCGGGTTTTTTAAGCCGGTCATTAAAGAAGGTGTGGAGCCTTATACCATTGTCATGCCTCCACCGAATGTAACCGGCCAATTACACATGGGTCACGCCTTAGATAATACCCTACAAGACGTCATTATCCGCTATCAGCGTATGACCGGTCGCCCCACATTATGGCTTCCGGGGAGTGACCATGCAGGCATAGCAACAGAGCATAAAGTCAAAGAAAAACTTCAAGAAGAAGGCCTCACGAAAGAAGATTTAGGACGGGAAGCTTTTATGGAGCGTGTATGGGATTGGAAAAGGGAGTACGGCAGTACCATCTTTAATCAATTAAGGCGCCTGGGTGCCAGCTGTGATTGGAGCCGTGAGCACTTTACCATGGACGAAGACTTAAGCCAAGCGGTGCGAGAGGTTTTTGTGAATCTATATGAAGAGGATCTCATTCACCGCAGTAATTACATCATTAACTGGTGTCCCGTTTGTCAGACCACATTGAGCGACATTGAAGTCGAGTATAAAGATGAGCCCGGTCACCTATGGCACCTCAAGTACCCAATCAAAGATTCTGAAGAATTCTTAGTGGTTGCCACCACAAGGCCTGAGACAATGCTTGGTGATACGGCAGTGGCCGTTCATCCCGATGATGCCAGATACAAGCACCTTATTGGTAAGACGATTATTCTACCGATTACAGGAAGAGAAATCCCCATCATTGCCGATGATTATGTGGATATGGAGTTTGGTACCGGTTGTGTAAAAATCACACCGAGCCACGATCCCAATGATTTTCAAATGGGATTGCGCCACGATTTACCTATGATTGCCGTTATTGATTTTGAAGGTAAGATGACAGAAATCACCGGTAAATACAGTGGCATGGATCGATATGAATGCCGAAAAGCCCTTCTTCAAGATTTGGAAGAGGCGGGAAGCCTCATCAAAGCAGAAGCCCATCAACATAATGTGGGAAAATGCTATCGCTGCGATACCACTATTGAGCCCCTTGTCAGTACCCAATGGTTCGTTAAGATGGCACCCCTTGCCGCACCCGCTCTGCAAGTCGTCAAAGACGGCGAAGTGAAATTCGTCCCAGAGCGTTTTACGAAGATTTATATGCACTGGATGGAGAATATCAAAGATTGGTGCATCAGCCGTCAGCTATGGTGGGGTCACCGTATCCCCGTATGGTACTGCGACGATTGCGGCGAGATGATGGTCTCTAAAGTAGACCTTTGTCAGTGTACAAAATGCAAAAGCGCTAATATCCATCAAGATGAAGATGTCTTAGATACGTGGTTTAGCTCTGCATTATGGCCTTTTAGTACCATGGGATGGCCCAATATGAGTAGCGAAGATTATAACTATTTTTACCCAACGACCACCCTTGTTACAGGGTATGATATTATCTTCTTCTGGGTAGCCCGCATGATCTTCAGCGGTCTAAAGCATACTGGTAAGAAGCCTTTTAACGAAGTTTTAATCCATGGTCTTGTAAGAGATGAAAAGGGCCGAAAGATGAGCAAATCTTTAGGTAACGGCATTGATCCCCTTGAAGTGATCGAGGAGTACGGTACAGATACTTTGCGCTTTAGCTTACTCACCGGCAATAGTCCCGGTAATGATATTCGTTTTCAATGGGAGAAGATTCAATCCAGCCGTAGTTTTGCCAATAAGATTTGGAATGCCTCTCGCTTTATTCTCATGAATTTAGAAGAAGG
>CAYJGI010000013.1:794-3080 GCA_964369705.1 uncultured bacterium | reverse complement strand
ACCATAGACGAAAGCACGCTTACTACGGCAGATCAATGGATCTTAAATGGGCTTAACGAATTGATTCCCGAAGTCACCGGTAATATTGACCGCTACGAGTTTGGTCTCGCCACACAAAAAATCTACAACTTCCTATGGACCGAGTATTGCGATTGGTATATTGAATTAACAAAATCAAGGCTCTACGGAGAAGATAAAGCCACGAAGATCGCCACGCAAAACGTCCTTGTTTACGTATTGCGGGAGACGCTGACCCTCTTACATCCTTTTATGCCTTTTATTACAGAAGAAATTTGGCAGCACCTCCCCCACGAAGGTGAGAGTATCATGGTAGCACCATGGCCAAAAGAAAAAGAAGCATTAAGATTCACTAAAGAAAAAGAAGCCATGGAATACTACATGGAAGCCATCCGTGCCATTCGCAATGTCAGGGCAGAACTTGGCGTACCCAATAGTCAAAAGGCACCGCTTTATGCCATTGCTACTGGATCTGTACAAAAAGAATTATTGCAACAAGGCATCTCTACCCTTAAGGATATGGCATCGGTATCAGAGCTCTTTATCATCTCCGGGGAAGAGGCACCCAGTAAAGCGGTAGGTGCAATCATCACCGGAACAGAACTTCTACTGCCGTTGGCTGACCTCATTGATATCTCAAAAGAAATCGAAAGAGTCAAGAAAGAAGCAGAAAAACTAATGGGCGAAGTGAAGCGGAGTGAAGGGAAACTAAACAACGAAACCTTCGTTCAAAAAGCACCCCAAAAGTTGGTAGAAGAAGAAGCCAAAAAATGCGAAAACTATAAAGAACAGTACACCAAAACCATGGAAAGGCTTAAAATGCTGGAGGCGTAAACATGAATTTTAAAGAAGCTTTGGACTATTTATACACCAGAGAACGATTTGGATCTCGCCTTGGTCTTGACCGTATGCAAAACCTCCTCGGTGCCTTTAAGCATCCCCAAAAATCCCTCAAAGTCATTCATGTAGCAGGGACGAACGGCAAGGGAAGCACTTGTAGTTTTATCGCTGAAATGCTCATAGAAAACGGCTACAAGACGGGACTTTATACATCGCCTTTTATAGAAGTATTCAATGAGCGAATGAAGATTAACGGCAAGCCCATAGCAGAAGACACCTTTGCCGAGATTATGACGAGAATTAAAGTCGTCGTTGATTCTATGGAGGAAGATCCGCCAACGGTCTTTGAACTCAATACTTTAGCCGGTTTTATCTATTTTGCCGAGGAACAATGTGATTTCCTTGTCCTTGAAGTGGGCCTTGGCGGTAGACTTGATGCTACCAATGTGGTAGAACCCATTATCAGCGTGATTACGCCCATTGGCTATGATCATGAAGAGGTACTGGGAGAAACCCTCAGTCAAATCGCCTTTGAAAAAGCAGGAATTGTAAAGCACAATATCCCGGTCATCGTGGGAAAACAGCAAAAAGAAGCCCTCGATACCATTATGGAAATTGCCCATAATCATAATAGCAAAACGTACGTCTATGGCAGAGATTATTATGCCATACCGGTGGAGCACTCATTAGAGCGTCAACTCTTTGATTACGGTGGACTGGCTGTGCGTTTTTTGGATATTGAGATTCCACTCCTTGGACAGCACCAAATTGAAAATGCATCGATTGCCACTTGTGTGATGGAAATTTTAGCCCAGATGGATTATAATATTACACAAGAGGGTATTATGGAAGGGCTTAAAAAAACGCGGTGGATGGCCCGTTTTGAAGTGATTCAACTGTCACCGCCGGTCATTATTGATGGTGCCCATAATCGGGAAGGCATGGCAGTCTTAGTAGAAGGGCTAAAAGCCTACTTACCTAATCGTAAAGTGAATTTAGTGATTGGTATTCTTGAAGATAAACCCTACGAAGACATGATAAAAATCATTGCTCCCCACGTGGCACAATGTGTTGTTTTGCCTATTGAGAGCTACTCAGAAAGAGCCATGAATCCAGAACTCCTCGTGTCACTGATGGAAAAAGAGTCGGTGAAAACGACGTACAAAAACGATATTTTAGAAGCTATTGATTCTTTTGATTTGAAGGATTGTCCTCTCATTGTGTGTGGTTCCCTCTACCTCATGGGAGAAGTACGACAAAAGTTGATTCATCAATATCAATAATAGTAGGAGGCGCTAAAATGTTTGACGATTATGAAGGCAGATTCGAAGATGATTTTTTTGAAAAATCTCCCCGAAAGACAATCACCATCCCTCTTTTTTTATTACCACTCATTGCAGTAGTAGCGATTTCACTTGGTTTTGTAGG
>CAYJGI010000013.1:0-784 GCA_964369705.1 uncultured bacterium | reverse complement strand
CACATTTTATTTTGACCCTGCTATAGGCGATGAATCGAGCATTGGGGGAGACGTAGTAGATCCGGGAGCAGAGGGTCATACGGATAACCATACACAAGATGATGCCATAGACTTTGATCCCGCGCCTCTTTATGTGGTACAAAATGGATATTTTGCCAGTGAAGAGACGATGGAACCTCTTCTTACAACACTCAAGAGCTTATCCCACTCCTATGTGGTGGAAAAAAGGGAAGATGGACTGAGAGTCTATACTTCATATTTTGATGATTATGCAAGCGCCAGTTCTTTCACTGAAGTACATAAAGAGAATAATATCGATGTCTATATCAAGAATATTGATGACCTTGCTTTTCCCATCGAATTAATACCGCAAAACGATGATGAAAAAGAGGTCCTGAACCAAATTAAAATTAATCTTGATTTTATGTATTCTCTTCTAACAATGGATGAAAAAAGCCTCGACGAAGCTTTTTTCCCCACATTGCTACAAAAGGAAAATTATACAAAATATAATAATATTTATGCGTACATTCAGGCAACGTACGACACTTTGAATGATAATTTTTTAACAACAGAAAACCGCAAAACCCTTGTAGCTGCAAGCATTTTGCAAGTCTTAATTGATATTAATTTAACACAATAAAAACTTGCAAAGTTGTGTATAATAAGGTATAATCTATGGTTGGTGGAACATTTACCAACCATATTTTTGTTTTAATTATACATTTTTTATAGATATGAAAGAGGTGAATCAAATGGCAAAAACGTTCGCAGGTGGAGTACA
>CAYJGI010000012.1:0-16397 GCA_964369705.1 uncultured bacterium | reverse complement strand
GAATCAATGCATCGTCTGCTCTATCCAGTACAAAAGCAAAGACCAAATAGGTGATTATTGCTATAATACAAGCCAAAGGCACCAAATATCCTGCCCACTTATCTACGATTTTTTGTGTGGGTGCTTTTTGTTGATCGGCATCTTCCACCAGTTTGATCATTTTTTGTAGAGATGAATTTGCAAAAGATTTTGTCACTTTCACATCAACGGAGCCAAAACGATTGATGGTCCCTGTAAAGACATCATCGTTTACAGATTTATCAATGGGTAAGCTTTCGCCGGTCATAATACTCTGGTCAACGGTTGTATCCCCAGCAATAATGATTCCATCGGCGGGAAAACTCTCGCCGGGCAAGACTCTGATGATATCATTTTGTTTGATGTCTTTTGCATCTACGATTTTCTCACCCTCTTCTGTCACCACCAAACCTTTTGCAGGAATGAGGTTCAAAAGCATCTCTATGCCCTTCTTCGCCTTTTCCACCGTTCGGTCTTCCAATAACTCACCGATGGCCATAATAAAGGCCACTTCACCTGCGGCAAAAATATCGCCAATATAAACGGCGGCAATCATTGCAATGGTAATTAAAAGGGGAGACGTAATTCGTCTATCCAAAGTATTGGCAATGGCTAAATAAGCCAAGGGGATTCCAGAGATTATGAGAGAAACCCACGCCGGATTGATTGGAAAAACAAAAGCGATATTTAGTAATGGCAAAATGTATTCTGTAATAAAACTGGCAAACAAAAACACGCCGGAAATCCAAAGCATGGGAACTGAGTTTAGTTTCATTATTTGGTTTTTCATCATAGAGTCCCTCTAAAGTGTCTTAGAAAACTGATTCAGGGCAGAAATCAGTTTTTCTATGGTTTCTTCTTCTTTGCCACTGTTGATCCCATCCAGTACACAATGGTGCATATGCCCTTCGAGGATCAGTTGTCCCGTCTTATGAAGTGCCGACTTAATGGCACCGATTTGAATTAAGATATCCTCGCAAGGCTTATCATCGTTCACCATTTTTCCGATTCCACGGACTTGGCCCTCGATTTTTTTTAGACGCTTATTGATCGCCTCTACATCCATACATTGTCGCATGTTTCATCCTCCTTTATACCCATAGGGGGTATAGGTATATTATAGGGGAGGGTTGATCAAAAAGCAACCCTTTAATAAAAAAAAACAGTAGCTACATCAATAGTAGCTACTGTTTTTTTATTTATGTTTATATCCCGTATAAATACTGAGTATCATTGCAAAAACTGCAAGGTATGACCAAAACTTATGCTGTTTCATCTTTTTGACCCTCCGTTAAGATTAAATCATCTTTCTTCATAATTGGTTTTGCCGAAGTTAAAGTAAGTGCAATTGTTGATACATTATGTAACCAAGCGGAAGTATTAGCCATTAATACGCCACAAATCCCAAGGGTGATTAAGGCCGTATTAAATGTCACAATCACGCCATATTGCCTATAAATCTTTTGCATTAGTTTTGTAGCCAGTCGTCTGGCTTCTATGATTTTTGTAAGCTCATCGGATAATACGGAGATATCTGCAATCTCCCTTGCAATGTCCGATGAACCATTCAGGGTAAGAGATACATCGGCAACACTAAGTGCCGGCGTGTCGTTGATGCCATCGCCAACCATAAGGATTGTTTTGCCTTGCGCTTTTAATGCTTCGATTATTTTTGCTTTGCCATCGGGGAGGACGGAAGCATAATACCGATCGATTCCAAGGAGATCGCCGGTGTATTTTGCACTACTCTCACTATCTCCCGTAATCATATAGATATCTTTGATTCCTTCACGCCTTAATAGATCGATGGTATCTTTAGCATCGGCTCTCGGTGGATCATTGACACATATAATCCCAATTAGCTCACCGTCCACAGCAAGATAAACGGCACTATCACTGCCGATTTGTTCATGGATCCAGTCTTCTTTCCCCTTTGGATAAGGAACCTTCTCATCTTCAAAAACAAAGTGCCTGCTGCCAATCACGGCGTGCTGACCATTATAGATACTGGCTATGCCATGGGCTACAATGTATTCTACCTTCCCATGTTCCTCGGGATGATGAATTCCTTTTTCTTTTGCTTTTTTTACAATAGAAGATGCCACGCTGTGGGGGAAATGCTCCTCAAGGCAAGCTGCGATTTTGAGTACGTCATCTTTAGAATAGCCTTCGGCAATGGGGATGATTTTTGAGACTTTGGGTACTGCGTTGGTCAGTGTCCCAGTCTTATCAAAAACAACGGTATCCACCTGTGATAAAATCTCAAGATACTTTCCGCCTTTGACCAAGATATCTCGATTCACACTCTCTTTTAGCGCCGAAATAATCGTAATAGGTGTGGTAAGTTTAATAGCACAAGAAAAATCCACCATCAATACCGACAATGCTCTGGTGATGCTTCCTGTGAACATTAATGTAGCAAAGAAAAGTCCAAAGCTCACAGGGACAATATCATCGGCAAGATGCTCCGCTCTTCCCTGAACAAGGGCTTTTTCTTTTTCGCCTGTATGTATAAAATTAATGATTTTTGCAATACGGGTATCGTTTTGTAAGCTGAAGATCTGCACATCAATTTCGCCATCTTCGATTACCGTTCCAGCAAAAACAGTGCTCTCCAGCGTCTTATGCACAGCAATAGGCTCTCCGGTCATCGTTGCTTCGTTGATGAGTGCATCGCCTTTTATTACGGTGCCATCTACGGGAATGAGGCTACCTTTGCGTATTCGAATGACATCTCCCACCTTCACCTCATTGTGATGAACTTCTATTTCAACATCATCACGAACCAACCATAACTTGTCTACATTAATGGCCAGACTCTGGGCTAAAGCGTGCTTTGCTCTCAAATTGGAGTATTCCAGCAACAAGTCGGAAAGACGCAATAAGAACATCGTCGAGGATGCCGTCTTATAGTTTTTGGATAAAAGCGAAGCGGCAATGGCCGTTCCATCTAATACTTCTACGTTCATTTTCTTATGACCCAGTGCTTTAAATCCATTCATAATATATGGCAGAGAGCGAATCAGCGTGTAAAGTCTGTGGGGAGAAGTTGGCAAAAAGAAGTGCCTTGCTAAGTGAAAAGCACAGTGCTTTACAATTTTCTTTTTGATCTTATGTTCTGCCAGCTTCGTTTTTTGTTCTTCCGTGGGTACGCCGTCTTTGATTTCCCACAGTAATAAAGAGGATAGTTGATCAAGAACCAACCCTCTTGCACTGTTGATATTGTATTCAATAAGCACCGATCCGTTAACCTCATTGGCCGAAACCTTGTCTACACCGTTAATACAAAGGAGCAGGTCACAAAGTCCGTAACACTGCTCCTTCGTTAATATGTATTTACCAAATCGTACTCTGAGGCGGGAGGGCTTATCATAAATAATATGATATTTCATTGGCTTCTCCTCACGTTACGTGTTCTTATTCGTTGCAGTTTTCACCACAGGTAAATTCGTTTTGGGCTACGACTTTGGCTTCAGCGCAAATGTCATCGGCTTCTTCTTTAATATTGGTGGCGGTTTCTAAAATCTTGTCTTTAAGCATCATACCGTTTGCCACGCCTTTTACCGCAAGGGCACGGGCTTTTTTTGTTTGCAGGAACGAAACAACGGTAAGACCCGTTGCAGCGCCGGCTACAAAAATCAGTTTTCTTTCTTTAGTAATAAAACGTCTCATACATACTCCTCCTTGTTGTTGTTTTTGTTTTCATCATAGCAAGGTTTGTTACTTTTTTTCCACTCCAAAACCACAATTTTTGCGATAATGGGATGGGGATTCTCCATACATATTTCGAAAAGCTTCTGAGAATTTACTGGTATTAATATACCCGATATGATATGCGATTTCGCTTATGGTTTTGTCCGATATTCTAAGCAAAGTACGGGCCTTGTACAATTTCACAGAACGAATATACCGTTTTGGAGGCATTTTAAAGTTTTGTATGTAGAGTTGTCTTAACGTTGTTTCCGATATATAGAGCACTTTTGCAATTTGTTTTTCGGTGAGCATGGTTTCAAGAAGTAAACGCCTCGAAACATTGATCAAGATTCTTGTTTGTCTAATCATGTATCCCTCCAAGCAACAGAAACCCAAGAATAAAATTCTTAGGTTTCTCGTTATTACGTAATAAAAGTGTTATGCCAGTTTTTCTCCATGGGCACGTAAAACAGCTTCTGCTTCAGCATCTGGTGCTTCGTTGCACATATAACTTACTAAAGTTTTGGCTGTCGTCTCTTCTTCCCAGGTTCTCATCCACTCGCCATCTCCCCAACCATAAGATCCAAACAATAATACATTGACACCCTGAAGGCTATCTTTTACGTTGTCCCACATCGGTTGAAATTCTGTCTCTTCCAATACTTCTGCACCCATAGACGGGCAGCCAAAAGCAATGGAAGTGTAGTTTTGTACCATGTCATTGGTAAATTGACCGGCAGTGATTACATCTACTTCCGCACCTTTTGCTTTTGCACCTTCTGCGATGAAATTCGCCATTGCCTCTGTGTTACCTGTACCACTCCAATAAACGACTGCTACTTTACTCACAATTCAGTCCTCCTGTCATTTTTTTGTATTTTTAAGCCACTGCTTGTTTTTTTACAGTGAGCTTTAATATGTCGTATCCTTCTTGCCATAGTTTTTTATAGACGGCCTTACATTTATCATATTTTGCAAACTTTAATAAGGCTTCATCTTCATTGCCGTATACTTTCCAATATTTGCAGAGATTGCAGTTACGCCCTCTGTTACAAATAAAACCTTCTACATCTTCCGGTGGATATCCTAGGAATAATCCAATCTCATGGGGGAATTCATCATATGTTGAGAGTCTTTTTGAAAGCATTTCAAGGGCCTCGGTTACGGTAAGGTCTTCGTAACCGTACTGTGCCAATATGGCTTTTGCTTTTATGTTATTCATATCCTGTGACAGCATATCTTCTCTGTACATATAAACCAGTGCAGAGCTTACACCGACTTTTAACAACACTATTTTGATACCCCTTTGAACGAATTGATCATTCCAAAACAAAAGCTCATGGGCTAGTGTTTTTTTGTCTTCAATTTGGATGGTAAATAGGCTTGCCGTCTTAAGAGAAGATAGTGTAAGAGCGCAATGATCGATCAGTTTTTTTTCGGTGATCATACTACATTGCCTCTAAAATATTCTTAAGAGCAGAAAGTGAACTGGAGTGCGAGCGTTCTACTCTTGCATTGCATCTTTTTGCTTCACAGTTGGCACAGGCAACAAGCTTGTGCGAAACCGTATTCGTAAAAAGTATTACCATGTCCGGCGATCCGAATTTGCTTCTTACATCGCCCTTCATTTTTGTAAAAACTTTTGCTTTACAACCATATTGTTTACATGTATCAATATAACGTCTCTCCATACACTCATTCCCACCGACTATTACAACGCTCATAACAATCCCTCACTTTCTATTTTCAGTTAGTTAGTTGTCGCTAACTTATTGATTGTACGCTATCCGCTACTGTAATAGTAGCGGATAGACGTGTCATTACCAATTACTTAAGTCCAATACCTTCTTCAATACAAGTAATCATTAGGTCTAAAGATGTAATACCACCGTCAGCAATGTACCAAGCAGCACCGGGCTCTAAGTATACAATCTGATCGTTTTTATATGCATTTGTTTGATGAATAATATTATTATCCATTTGTTCTGCAGCGGCAGTTGCTTCTGTACCTACTGCATTGTCTTTATCCAGTACAAAGAACCAATCGGGATTCAGTGTTAGTAAACCATCATAAGAGATGGCATCGCCGTGATTCACATCTTCATCGCCTTTAACATTGTTAAAGCCCATTTCGTTCACAATAATAGAGCAACGACCGTTGTCACCCAGTGCATTCAGACCACCGGCAAAGATCAGTAGTGATGCTGTTTGGTCACCGGCAAAATCTGCGATGGCATCAATTCTCTCTTCGTATCCTGCGATAATGTCGTCGATTTCATCGGAAATACCGAAGATCTTACCGTGTTTTTCTGCTAGTTCTTTATAGCTATTCATAAAGCCATCTTCATAGACTACAGCGGCAGAGAGAGTTGGTGCAATTAAAGAAAACTCTTCATACATACTCTCAGTTCTATCACTTGAAAAGATGATGTCTGGCTGGAGTGACATGACGGCTTCCATGTTAACATCTTTCATGCCACCTACGTCTTCAATGCTGTCATCTTCTACATATTTTTTTAAGTGTTCTGGATATGAACCACTCTTAATAAGGCCTACTACTTTATCACCCATGCCAATGGCATCTAAAAAGTCCATTGTTTGCCAGTTAAGCACAACAACTCTTTCTGGGTTTTGTGGGAATTCTACATCAATATCATTGCCCTCTGCATCATGAACGGTAACAGTAACCGTTGAGGCTTCTCCATTGGGATCATCGGTCTCGCCTCCTGGGGTATCAACATTCTGAGAGCACGCAGCGAAAGATAGTGTTAATACTCCCGCCAAAATCAATGATAATAGTTTTTTCATTTTGTTTATCCTTTCTGAGATAAAATGTTTTTTTTTATATTAAGACATGGGGAAAATCCCGGTCTAAATATGATTGGTTAATTGCAACTAACTATTTTTGTTTTTATAACCTCGCACTCGGCGAGGTTATAAAAAGCATCCTTATTTTTTTATTTTCTTCCCTTTATTTTTTTAATAATAGATGGAAATCGGCTTTCCATTAATCATTTGTATATCAAAATCCACTTGATAAAGGTCTCTCAGGGTTTCTTTCGTCATGACTTCTTCTACTTCGCCGAATTTATATAATGCGCCATCTTTAAAGGCGGCAATATAATCGGAGTAAGCGGAGGCGAAGTTAATCTCATGCAGTACGAGAATTACGGTTTTGCCTAAGTCTTCACTTAGTTTTCTAACCAGTTTCATCAAATTAGAAGAGTGATAAATATCAAGATTGTTAGTCGGTTCATCAAGAAAAACAAATTCTGTATCCTGAGCAATTACCATGGCAATATAGGCTCTTTGTAATTGGCCACCGGAAAGCTCATCAATGAATCGGTCGGTGAATTCTTCCATCTCCATATAGCCGATTGCCATGTCTACCATTTTGTAGTCTTCTTGTGTCAAATTGCTGCCGGAGTAGGGAAAGCGACCGAATGCCACCAGTTCTTTTACCGTCAGTTTCATTGAGATATTATTTTGCTGTGTGAGAATCGCCAGTTTTTTGGCTAATTCTTTGCTTTTCCATTGATTCAGCGCTGTATCATCGAGATGTACTTCGCCGCCATCTTGGGCAATGAGTCTTGTAATAATGTTAAGGACTGTAGATTTCCCGGCACCGTTCGGGCCAATCAAAGAAATCACCTTACCACGGGGAAGCTTGAAGCTTACTTCTTTTACGACTTGTTTGTCTCCGTAGTATTTATTGATACTTTTTATTTTCATCGGTTATACTCCTTTGTTTTTTAGTACAAGGAACAAGAAATATGCTCCGCCAAATAAGTTGATAAAAACGGAAATTTGTGTTCCAAAACCAAAAACGTGCTCTATTAATGTTTGACCACCGAGGAGTACTGCAACACCCATCAGTGCTGATCCAAGCATCAGATAACTATGGCGATAGGTCCTAAAAAACTCCCTGGATAGATTGGCTATAATTAAACCAAGGAAAGAAATCGGTCCTACGAGAGCCGTGGCAATGGTGATAAAAAAAGTAACGCCGATAAGAAGCCGTCTTACGGTTTTGTCATAATCTACACCGAGATTGATGGCTTGGTTTTTGCCGAGGGTGATGACATCTAATAGTTTAACATCTCTCCAAAATATGATGACAGTGATGGCGATGAGTCCCAGCGACATATAAATCAATTCTGCATTCACATGGTCAAAACCCGCTACAAGCTCCGTCAAAAGCTTGTCGTATTCATTGGGGTCCATGACACGGGTCATGGTGTTGGATATACTGGTAAAAAAAGTAGCAAGTACCGTTCCCGCTAGCAAAACATAGAGAATGTTGTACTTTGTTTTTTTAAATAGTGCACCGTAGATGATGGTGCCAAGTAATCCCATTAAGGCAATGTCTGTAAGGAATGATACGTACTTATTTGCGGCTAAAATATTACTCGAACCTAGTACAAAGACGATGGACGTATGTATAAGAATGTAGAGTGAATTCATTCCAAGGAGGCACGGTGTTACGATTCGGTTTCTGATGACCGATTGAAAAACGATGCTGGCCGTACCGATACAAAAAGCGGCAATCACCATGGTAATGAGCTTTGGTGTTCTGATATGCATTGCATAGTCAAAAAAAGCCATGTCTACAAATACGAATTGATAAGTCAGTGCAAAAACCACACAGATGGTAATTAGAATTGCCATCTTTTGTGCCGAGGTGAAGGGCTTTCTCTTTTTTGATGGTTTGGTTGCTGGATTTGTAATCGATGCCGTTTTATCCATTGGCTGCCACCTCCTCTTTTTTGATCTTTGGTTTGCCTGCGCTTAGGCGCTTGAAGAGGAGTGCAATAAATATGATGCTTCCAATGATTCCCGAGATGAGTTCAATGGGCATTTCGTAAGGTTGTATGACAACTCTACCAATGATGTCACAAATCAAAACAAATAATGCGCCAAATACACCAACATCTAAGATACTGCCTCTGATTTTGTCACCTCTAAACATGGCAACAATATTAGGTACAATGAGTCCAATGTAAGAGATGGTGCCAACGGTTACTACCACACTGGCTGTAATCACAGCAGCAATGGAAAGTCCGCCGAACATGACGATTTTGTAATTGACGCCAAGATTCGTAGAGAAATTCTCTCCCATGCCAACGATATTAAAATGATTGGCATAGATAAAAGCAATAATTACAAGGGGCAGGATTAAAAACACGATTTCGTATCGACCGGCAAGGATTAAAGAAAAATCTCCTACAAGGATGCTGGCCAATACTTGTGATAAGTCGTTTTCGTATGCCAGATAGCTTACGACACCGCCAATCACACTATTAAACATAATACCTATGAGAGGTACCATAATGACATCTTTAAATTTAATCTTTTGAACAAACCACACAAACAGCCACGTTCCGATAATAGACAGCACAAAAGCAAAAAGTGTTCTTGTGGCCAAAGTGGCACCGGGGATAAAAAGCATTGCTACTATAATACCCAGCTGTGCAGAAGAGATGGTGGCACCGGTAGTCGGTGAAACAAATTTGTTCATACAAAGGTTTTGCATGATCAGACCCGCAATGCTCATGCCGATTCCTGTGCAAAGTATGGCCAGCACACGGGGCAGTCTTGCATTCACCAGAACGATGACTTGTAGAAAATCACCTTCTAATATTCCACTCAATGATACGTCGTATGCACCAATAAAAACAGAAGCTATTGCAAGCACGACGGTCAATGCAATCATCAAGATCGTAATTCTATATTTTTTCATTGAATAAGCCCTTTCAAAACGTTAGTCTCATCTAACTCGTATAGGTTAGCATGTACTAACTAAAATGTCAATACCATAGCCAACAAAAAATATCATATTTTTTTTGGTTTTTTATTGATTGCATATTGACAAAACAAAAAAAATAAAATAACATTGTTATTAATAATAAATACGTTATGTGAGGTGATGCCTTTGAGTTATTCATCGGAGCTTACAAAAGAGCGCATTCTTATTTGTGCGAAGGAAGAGTTTCTCAAAAAAGGATTCATTCAAGCCAATATAAGAGACATTGCAACCAATGCAAAGGCCACTACAGGTGCAATATATAACCATTTCAAGAGTAAGGACGGCTTATTTGAGGCCATCATTGGGGAGTTTGCCACCAATCTGATGGCGTTGTTTTTGAAAGCCCATGATGATGTCAAAGGGCAGTATGACTACGACAGTGCCGGGATTTCTGACAATATTGGTACAGGAACCAATATTGTTTTGGAGTATCTTTATTCAGATTTTGAACGGTCAAAGCTGTTATTCTCATGTTCTCAAGGAACTCAGTATGAAAATTTTGTGGATGAACTGATTGAAGTAGAAGAAAAATCTTCTCTTGCTTTTATGGAGAATGAAGATTTCAAACCAACTAAAATCAATAAATTCTTTGTACACGTTATTTCCACCTCAGGGATCAATAATATGTTAGAAGCCATTCATCATGATTTAAGTAAGGAAGAAGCCTTGGAATATATAGGCAAAATTCAAAAATTCTACTACGCCGGATCAAAAGAAATTATCGGTTATTAAGACGGGTTTTTAAAATATTGGAGCGATTGCTCTGATATTTTTTGAGGTTATGTTAGTCGAAACTAACTTTAATATATTATATAAGGAGATAATTATGAAAAAACAAAAAAAGAAATCCCTGCTCTCAAGACTGTTTGCTTTTGCGGGAGGCTACAGACATCTCACTACTTTAGGTATGGTATTGTCTGCTATCAGTGCTGTTATGACTTTGTTTCCCATTATTTTTATATGGAGAGGGGTCAGCGAAATACTTGTATCGTATCCAACTATTACACTCACCGATCAAATACAGCACAATGCGTGGATGGCTGTAATAAGTGCCCTTTCAGCCATGGGCGTATATCTATTGGCGCTGATGCTCACCCATATTGCCGCTTTTAGAATTGCAAAAAACATGCGAAAAGCGGCCATGAACCATATTATGACATTACCCCTTGGGTTTTTTAGTAATATGGGTAGCGGAAAACTCCGAAGAATCATTAATGACAGTGCCAGCGCCACTGAATCTTACTTAGCGCACCAACTTCCTGATTTGGTCGGCGCCTATACAACACCCATTGCAGTCCTTGTCGTCTTGTTTGTTTTTGATTGGAGATTGGGGCTTATCAGTCTTGCACCCGTTGTTCTGGGTACGATTTCTATGATGTCCGGGATGGGCAAAGATCAACCGGAACGAATTAAGCAATACCAATCTGCCCTGGAAAACATGAATAACGAGGCCACAGAGTATGTACGGGGCATCCCCGTTGTAAAAACCTTTAATCAGTCTGTGTTTTCTTTTGAGCGCTTCCACCGTATCATCAATACGTACAAACAATACGTCTCCGGCTACTCTTATCGTATGAGAATGCCTATGACGATGTTTCAAGCTTTTTTGGCCAGTACACCGATTTTTTTGGTATTAAGCGCCATCTTTATTATTAGTGGAGAGAGTAATACCGTAGATTTTTTCCTTAGCTTTTTCTTTTATCTTATATTTACCCCCATCGCTTCTCTTATGATGATGAAGATTATGTGGGTCATGCAGCACTCCATGCTTGCAGAAGATGCCGTCAATCGTATTGAGGCATTACTAAACGAAAAACCGCTCCATGAGACCCCCCATCCAAAAACCCCACAATCCACCGATATTGTTATGGATAATATCTCTTTTACGTATCCAAGTACCGATAAAAAAGCCGTTGATCAAGTGAGTATTCGTATCAAGCCAGGCCAGACTGTTGCTTTTGTCGGTCCTTCCGGTGGCGGAAAAACCACCCTTGCAACGCTGATTCCCCGTTTTTGGGATGTGGACAGTGGGACAGTCACCATCGGCGACGTAGATGTCCGTGATATGGATAATAAGACGCTAATGAGCCACATTTCTTTCGTCTTCCAAAACACCAATCTTTATAAAGCAAGCATCCTTGATAATCTCCGTGAAGGTAAGCCCAATGCAACACCGGAAGAAGTACAAAAAGCATTAAAAGCGGCCATGTGCGAAGATATCATTGCAAAACTCCCCCAAGGCCTTGATACGATTTATGGTACGAAGGGTGTCTACCTTTCCGGTGGTGAAGCACAAAGAATCGCCCTTGCCAGAGCAATTCTTAGGGATGCGCCCATTATTCTCCTCGATGAAGCAACGGCCTTCGCCGATCCCGAGAACGAACATCAAATCCAGCTTGCAATGGGTGAATTAACAAAAGGTAAAACAGTTCTGATGATCGCCCATAGACTCTCCACCATCAAAAACGCTGATTTAATCTACGTGATAGCCGATGGCAAAGTTGCTGAGCAGGGTACCCACGAACAACTTATTGCCCAAAACGGCCTCTACGGCTCCATGTGGTCCGAATATAACAATGCATTTATATGGAACGAAAGCGAGGTAACTGCGTAATGAAAAGATATTTACAAAAAACCTTTGCCCTGACCGAATCAGGCGCAAGGGAGCTACTTAAAGCAAGTGTGATTACAATTATTATTAACTTAGTAATCTTAGCACTCAGCGCCGTTTCTTATTTCTTTATGCAAGATACACTCATGCCTATATTACAAGGAATGACGCCCGTCTACACCGTCTTAATATACGTGTTATATTCTGCTTTTGTTTTTGGTATGTTGATTGTTCTATACTATTTTCAGTACAATTATTGTTTTATATCTGCCTATGAAGAAAGTGCGAATATGCGTATATCCCTCGCCGAAACCCTGCGCAAGCTCCCCCTCTCTTTCTTTGGAAAAAAAGACTTATCGGACCTTACCAATACAATGATGAATGACGTTACCGTCATGGAGAGTGCTTTCTCCCACTTTATCCCTGGGCTCATTGGTTCTATCATCTCTACCATCATCATGGGCGTGAGTATGTTTGTATTTGATTGGCGACTGGCGCTTTCCCTAACTTGGGTCATTCCCGTTTCGTTCTTATTGTGCATTGCCAGCAAAAAGCTACAAGACTATTTTTTATTAAAAACCAAAGCCATACAACTAACTTACCTCGATAAAATTCAAGAATGCCTGGAAAACGTCAAAGATATTAAAGCCAATCATAGAAGTGCGGCCCATCTTGCCATCATGGACGACCATTTTGACGATTACGAAAAAGCCAGTATCAAAACTGAGTTTATCACCGGTACATTCGTCAGCCTGTCACAAATGATTCTAAAAGTAGGTATCGCCACCACCATGATTGTAGGTGTGACATTACTGGTGTCCGGTGACATCTCACTGTTTACTTTTTTGCTGTTTTTAATGATTGCTTCCAGAATTTATGACCCCCTTGCCGGTGCACTGGTCAATCTCGCCGGTGTCTTTATCTCACTCAAAAGCGTAGATCGTATGAAAGAATTTGAAAACACAGGCGTTCAAACGGGCAAAGAAAGTATGTCCCCAAAGGGCTATGATATTGTCTTTGATAATGTTACCTTCAGTTATGATACCAGTGAGACGGTATTAAACGGTGTGAATTTTACTGCAAAGCAAGGTGAAGTAACAGCCTTGGTAGGTCCATCAGGCGGTGGCAAATCAACGGCGATGAAGCTGGCCGCAAGGTTTTGGGATATTGGTAGTGGTACCATCACCATGGGTGGTGAAGATGTGAATACAATTGATCCCGAAACCCTTCTGAAGGAGATTTCTATCGTATTCCAAGATGTCACCCTCTTTAACAATACCGTCATGGAGAATATTCGTATCGGCAAAAAAAGCGCCACTGACGATGAAGTCATAGAAGCGGCAAAAAACGCAATGTGCCATGGTTTTATTATGGATATGCCCCATGGCTACAATACCCTAATCGGTGAAAATGGCTCCAAATTATCGGGAGGCGAACGGCAAAGGCTGTCTATTGCAAGGGCACTCTTAAAAGATGCGCCAGTGGTCCTTCTAGATGAAGCCACCTCTTCCCTCGACATTCAAAACGAAAGTGATGTACAAAAAGCGATTTCTAAGCTGACGACCAACAAAACAGTTATTGTAATCGCCCATAGAATGAGAACTATTGCAGGCGCTAATAAAATTGTACTGCTTAAAGAAGGTAAGGTTTTGGTGCAGGGCACCCACAACGAACTCTTACAACAATCTGCCGATTATGGGCAAATGATCAAACTACAAACAGAGAGCGTCAACTGGTCGTTGTCATAACAAGAAAAACAAAAGGCGGATTCTTAATCCGCCTCTTCCCACAACGAAGGAGGCATAAAAGTGTCCAAAAACCAATTCTTATCCCAATCAAAAAGATTTTTGATAGAAGCATATGGCCATAAAAAAGGAGAGCTCATTGCACAGGCCTCTCAAGATAGATTCAAGGAACTGTGTGCAGAAAACGCCCATGAGCCACAGGCGATGCACAGTCATACAAGGGCAAAAATTTATCCCTGCATTGCATTGCTTGATGGGCAGATACAACAGGGCATATCAAGAGAAGATGCCCTTCTCTTTAGTTTTAGATTTATTGAGTGGCGAAGCTATCGAGCTGCAAAAATCGTTACAAAAGTAATGAAGATACCGGGTATTTATAAGAAAATGCCGGTCATGTTCGGTAATATGACTAAAAAAAAATTCGGTGTAAAACAAAACTTCGATGCCGTATTCCACGAGATATCACCTAAAGAAATGCGTTTTGATATGACAAAATGCCCCTATGCCGAGAGGTGCACACAGTACGGTTATTCGGAGATTACCAAGGCTTTTTGCAGAGGTGATGACATCATATACGGCAACATGCACCCTAAACTCCTTTGGGGTAGAACAAAGACAATCGGTGACGGTGATGCCATCTGTGATTTTAGATTAACGGTGGTGAAATAAAATGATGACTTTTATTATATTAAGCCTCATTTTGTGTGGGGGATTTACTGTAGCCATCTACTATGCATCAAAAGATCCCATCAATGTGGTCATGAGCTATCCAAAAAACATTAGAGACAAGGTCGACCATTTGCCGCAATACAAAAGCCACATTAAAAGCACCAAACAAAAGCATATACTCAAAAAAATACTTACAGTGATCCTCTTTATCATTGTTATGGTAGTCATCTTAATAACAATCGACAAAAAAACGTTTTCCGAAGCTTTTTTATATACTTTTGCACTCTTTACCGTTGTGAATTTATATGACCTCGTAATCATCGATTGGATCTGGGTGCCGTGTAGCAAAAGATGGATTATTAAGGGTACGGAAGAATTTGTTGCCGAGCAAAACAGCAAATTTTATCACTTTATCGGCTTCATAAAAGGTACCGTGATTGGTGCAATTGTATCACTTATTGCTGCCGGTGTTTTATTATTATTTGTTTAAGGAGTAAAGTATGGCCGATAAAATACAAAACTCGTATCGATCAACGACGAATATTTATGATGTGGTTATTACACACAAAACTTGGTGGAGCAAGCTTTATCGAGAGATTGTTTGGAAAGGCGCCGATAACAATATCATTGCAGAAAGATTGCTGAATCGATTCCCCAATGATTTCAAAGGCAAAATCTTGGACGTCCCCGTGGGAACCGGTGTTTTTGTTTATCAAAAATACAATCAAATGACCGATGCCCATATCACTTGCCTTGATTATAGTAAAGATATGCTAAGCATTGCCATGGAGCGAATGAGTCGTGATCATATCCGTTTTGTTCAAGGGGATGTAGGTAATTTGCCTTTTGAAGATGGTGATTTTGACATAATATTGAGCATGAACGGTTTTCATGTATTCCCCGATAAAGATAGGGCTTTTGAGGAAGTGAGCCGAGTGCTCAAAAAAAACGGGCTATTCCTTGCAAGTTTTTATGTGGAGGGAAAAGGACGTCTGGCCGATTTTGTCATTAAAAATATCCTTGCAAAAAAAGGCTTTTTTACACTGCCCTTTGATAGCGAAGAATCTATAAAACAACGATTGTCAAAAGACTTTGAGCTTGAGTTTTTTCACTGTGACGGCTCATTAATCTATTTTTGTGCCAGGAAAAAACATGGTTCATTATAGGAGGCGTATTTTGAGATGGAATTAAATTTAATTTATTCCTGTTTAGGATTACTGGGTGGTATCATCTGCGCTATCGGCGATATTCTCCTAGACTTAAAAGGAAAAGATAATATAAAAGTGGGAGATTCTTCCATTATAGAATCTAATTGGGTGAAAATGGCGAATTGGCGCTTCAAACTATCCATTGTTTTTGGATTGTTTGGCGTCTTTATGTATAGTCTTGGTATTTACTCTTTAGGTCGACAACTTCTGAATATCAATGACAGTTTAGCTGAGATGATGATTTTAGCTTCCATCCTGACGGCTATGTCCGGTTTTTTTATTCATAGTTTCATCTGTATTACACCAATTATTTACAAAGCTGTATTAAAAGGTAAGGATGAAGCTTTAGCAGAGCATACACTAAATGCCCTTTTATGGGCCGTAAAAATCCCTTTTGGGATTTTATATGCATGCATTATCCTTGTACCAACCATGCTAACGATTTATTGTATTTTACACAATCTATTTGCTGTACCGATTTGGTTTGTTTTGCTGAACCCCCTTGTGTTTTTAATCGTAGGGTTATCCCTGAAAAAGGTGTATAGAAATTGGTTTTATGAGCTTCCCTCCATCTGTATGCCAAGCTTAGGATTTGGATTGTTTGGCCTTATTGGAATCGTGAATCTCATATAAAAAGGAGTTTTGTA
>CAYJGI010000011.1:0-16709 GCA_964369705.1 uncultured bacterium | reverse complement strand
CGATGAAGAAGGGGCACCTTGTTGCAAATAGCGCTCTACTGTGCTGGGTGCTTTTTTACAGCCCTTGTGATGCAAATATCAAAAAAATTTGATATGAAATGCGAAGCGTATTGCGTTTAAAAACGAATGACAAATAATTGGAGGTTTAAGAATGGGTAGTGTTTGGAATTTTATCCAAAATCAGATTTTAGGAATGAAATGGCTGAATGATGGGGTAGGTAGCCTACTTCAAAGCCTTGGCCTTGATACTGCAACAAGTATCGGTGCCAGTGTTCAGTTTTTTATTTATGATGTGATTAAGATTGTCGCACTTCTTTGTACGCTGATTTTTGTGATATCCTATATACAGAGTTATTTTCCACCGGAAAGAAGCAAAAAGATTTTGAGTCGTTTTAAAGGGATTTGGGCCAATGTGGTATCGGCACTCCTTGGCACCATTACACCTTTTTGTTCTTGTTCTTCGATTCCCTTATTTATGGGATTCACCAGTGCGGGACTTCCCATCGGCGTGACGTTTTCTTTTTTAATCTCATCGCCTATGGTGGACCTTGGTAGCTTAGTTTTATTAATGAGTATTTTTGGTGGCAAAGTTGCTGTGGTGTATGTCATTGTCGGTTTAATCATTGCCATTATCGGCGGAACCCTTCTTGATAAGATGGGCATGAGTCGACACGTAGAATCATTCATCTTAAATGCAGGTAATATTGATATTGAATCTCCGAATCTCACCAGAAAAGAGCGAATGATCTATGCCAAAGAGCAAGTGGGCATTACATTCAAAAAAGTATTTCCTTATATTCTCGTCGGCGTCGGTATTGGAGCGGTGATTCACAACTGGATTCCAGAGACGGTGATTGAAGGCGTCCTTGGAAGCGATAATCCCTTCGGTGTGATCATGGCGACGATTATCGGTATTCCCATCTATGCAGATATCTTCGGCACCATCCCCATTGCTGAAGCACTCTTAGCCAAAGGAGCACAGTTAGGTACTATCTTAGCTTTTATGATGGCTGTCACGACACTTAGTTTACCCTCACTCATTATGCTCAAAAAAGCAGTCAAACCAAAGCTTCTTGCGGCATTTATCGCCATCTGTTTTATCGGCATTATCGTTGTTGGTTATTTATTTAATATATTCCAACACGTTTTAGTATAAAATAAAACCAAACAATCAGGAGGATTTTATTATGGCAATTTTTGGATTTGGAAAAAAGAAAGAAACAGCTTGCGATTGTAATACAAACACAAAAGGAGCATCTTGCTGCGGTGGCGTCGATGGCGACAGCTTAAAGGCAGCGGAAACAAAAAACAATGAAGGCGCGGCAATAAAAGTCCTTGGAACAGGATGCGCTAAGTGTAATCAGCTGGAAGCCAATACGAAAGAAGCGCTAAAACAACTTCAGATGGATGATACGGTGGATCACGTCACCGATTTATCTCAGATTGTCAGCTACGGCGTCATGTCTACTCCTGCCCTCGTAATCGACGGCAAAGTCGTATCATACGGTAAAGTACCAAAAGTAGAAGAAGTGGTGGATATGTTACAAAAATCCCGTGGATAACGAATAAAAGAATCTTTCACATAAGGAGTTACAACCCATGAATCAACCAAACAATAAACTTCAATTCGATCACAAACCAAAGGTTGCCTTTGTCTGCAATCACAATTCTTGTAGAAGCCAAATGGCAGAAGCCTTAGGAAAACTCCTTGCTGCCGATGTTTTTGATAGTTATTCGGCAGGCACCGAGATCAAAAGTCAAATCAATCAAGATGCCGTAAGATTAATGAAAGATATCTACAATATTGATATGGAAGAAACCCAGTTCAATAAAACCATCTTTGATATTCCCGATCCCGATGTGGTGATCTTTATGGGGTGCAACGTCAGTTGCCCAACGCTAATGAGTCATTACTCAGAGAATTGGGGTCTCGATGATCCAAGCGGTAAGAGCGATGAAGAATTCAAGCTGATTATCGATGAGATCCATGAAAATGTATTAAAACTCAAAGAAAAACTATCGGTATAAACCATCCAAGATATTAAATCACTGGTGGGTAATTGTTTCTCCATTGAAAGAAAAAAGACGGATTGCCATATGGCTATCCGTCTTTTTGTGATTGAGTTAAGACCTTAGGGTGTAGACCAGGTCAACGATACCATTATAAGTGGTTGTTGATTGTAAAGTGAGTTTTGTCTCTGTACCATGGGGTGCAAAGAGCCGTATACCATCGCCTAATAAAGTGGGAATAATCGATAGCGTGATTTCGTCAACGGGTCCCTGTGCGATACACTGATTAACAATAGAAGCGCCACCGCAGATCCAAATATCTTTTTCTTCCTCATTTTTGATATCATGGATAACATCGCTAATAGCACCATGGACAAAAGTGATTTCAGGTTGGTTTTCCAGCTGTCTATGGGTGTAGACGTAAGTTTTTTTCCCTTGATAAGGCCAGTGATTCGGTGACAACTCCGTCATGATTTGATTGTACGTCGTATATCCCAAGACGACGGTACCAATCGTTTCATAAAAAGCTTCGTAACTACCACTATGAAGGGGATCGCTACCATCTCCACTTAAAAAACCGACATTACCGGATATATCAGCAATAAAACCATCTAAACTGATTGCTATGTAGAGTTTTATTTTGCTCATTGGAAATCTCCTTTTTGTTTACTCTTATACTATTATACCACAGGAGAGCAGATAAAAGTGTAGAGATTAATGAATCTTCAGGCAATAAAAGAAAATAAAATCAATAAAAAATTATTATATTAAAATGATAAAAAACTATTGTAATATGAAAAACATAATGTTAAAATTATAACATAACCAATAGTCAGTAAAACCTATAAGGAGGGTTTAATATAATGAACCGTAAATTTTCCATGATCCTGGTCATTGTTTTAATCAGTGTGTTATCGGTTTTTCCCGTCATTGCAGAGAGGGAATATGATGACTACACTACGGAGATATAAGACGCTATGACGGTAGTAATGACGCCAACTGTTTACTCCCAAAATGATTCTTGGGACAGTGCAAGACGATTTATAGTATCCGAAGTATTGGAACCTTTTTTTACTACTGCAGGCTACAAGACTTTTGTTTACCACGATATTGCAGACTTTCATGATATGCTCATTGATCATGATGTAACTAACATTCAAGGTGTTGATGTTGTCATCACTTCTACAAAGGCGACCGGTGGTAATATCCTTGAAATCACAGGCGAAATCCACTACAAAGCGTCAATTGAAGGTGACAAAATCCAAAAAACAGATACTTTTAAATTGGATTTTAATACAAAACATAAAAAAATCAGTAAAATCACCAACTACGAGTTTAATTAATTACAAAACGATACGCAGAGGCGTATCGTTTTTTTATTTTTTATAAGAATGATTGATATACGCTACTTCAAGTTACGAACTAAAACCACGTTTTTCTTTTGATTTTTTAGTGTGCGTGTTATGATATAATAAGAGAACTATTGGGGTTTGGTGTATTGTGATACAAAGACAATGGTAATACATAAAACCACAGAAAGAAGATTCCCTATTAAATGAATAAAAAGGCGCTTACATGAAAATCACTCTACTGATAGAAAACACAACCAATCACAAAAACTTACAAACAGAGCATGGCCTATCCATCTACATAGAAAGCAGTCACGGAAAAACACTTTTTGATATGGGTCGGGGAGAGGGGTTTGTTTATAACAGTCAACAGCTCGGTATTCCGCTACAAGATGTGGATTATGCGGTCTTATCCCATGGCCACTGTGATCATGGCGGTGGATTGTCTCACTTCCTCAAGATGAATAACAAAGCAAAAATCTATCAAGTAAAAAGCCAAATGAATCCCTATTACACCAAAGCAAAAGAAGGATACAAATATATCGGTTTGGCTGAAGATGTCACCTGTAAGTCAGTAGTCTATACGGAGGCAAACCATAGAATTAATGAGAACCATTTTCTTTTTCACTCAGTGCAGGGGGATCTTTTATTACCATCTCTCAACGAGCATCTTTTTGAAGCCTGTGACGGAGTGATGATTCAAGATACTTTCAATCATGAACAAAGCCTTGTCATCAAAGAAGGGGAGAAAGAAGTCCTCTTTGCTGGGTGCGCCCATGGTGGGATTGCCAATATTATGAACCACTATAAACAAATAACAGGCAGATACCCCAGTCATGTTTTTGGGGGATTCCACTTGCAAGTGGGAGAAGCTGTGGAAGAAGAACAAAGGATTGTGGAACTAGCCAAATGGCTTAATGAGACCGGTACCGTCTTTTATACTTTTCATTGTACCGGAGATGTGCCCTACACAATCTTAAAAACCATTATGGCGGATCGGATAAAAATTCTCAGAGCCGGTGATTCTATTCTATTATAACTTCTTTTACCACTTCCTCTTTTTGAAGTGGGAGAGTTGTAATTTTGTCTATTTTTTTGTAAAATATAGTGATACCCTTTAGGAGCCTTAAGATGCTTTTTAATTCTTTATCTTTCTTAATCTTTTTTCCCATTGTTGTACTGCTTTATTTTGTGATACCCAAAAAAGTCCGTTATCTATGGCTTCTTTTGGCCAGCTACTATTTTTATATGAGCTGGAATCCGAAATACAGCTTACTCATGTTAACATCCACCATTATTACGTACTTAAGTGGACTTTTGATTGATGGATTAAGACGAAGAAAAGAATCAAAAAACAAACAAAAACTCTGCGTAGGCATTAGTTTTTTTCTCAATATCAGTATTTTGTTCTTTTTTAAGTATTATGATTTTGTCTTGGCCAGCATGGCTGATTTTTTGACGACTTTCTCCATAGAGTTGCAAGTACCGACCTTTGATGTGCTTTTACCGGTGGGGATTAGTTTTTATACTTTTCAGGCACTTAGTTATACCATGGATATTTATCGAAAAGAGATTCCCGCAGAAAAAAACTTCTTCCGCTATGCTCTTTTTGTTTCTTTTTTTCCTCAGCTTGTGGCAGGGCCCATTGAACGCTCCAAAAACCTTTTGACTCAATTAAAAACGCCTCAAAAACTCAGCGCTACCCGTCTTAAAAGAGGCCTCACCTTAATGGTGTGGGGTTTTTTCTTAAAACTGGTAATTGCTGATCGTGCCGCTTTTTTTGTGAATACCGTTTATGGCGATGATTTTATGACTTATTCGGGACTGCAAGTCATCATAGCCACGGTGCTATTCGGCCTTCAAATCTATTGCGATTTTGCTTCTTACAGTGAGATTGCAAGGGGAAGTGCCGAGATTCTTGGTATTTCATTAATGGAGAATTTTAAACAACCTTACTTTGCAACATCGGTGCAGGATTTTTGGCATCGCTGGCACATCTCTCTTAGTTCTTGGTTCAGAGATTATTTATATATTCCCCTTGGAGGAAGTCGTGTTCCAAGGCTTAGAAAGTACGGTAATTTAATGATTGTTTTTTTGGTAAGCGGTCTATGGCATGGCGCTAATTGGACTTTTGTGGCATGGGGGTTTTTGCATGGATTTTATCAAGTGGTGGGCAATATCACAAAAAAATTCCGTACAGAGATCAAAGACCGCCTAAAAATCAAGGACGAGTCCTTCTTTATTAAGCTTTGTCGCCGTATTTTTATCTTTACTTTGGTTCATTATGGTTGGCTCTTCTTTAGAGCAGATGACTTAAATATGGCTTTCTCCCTTACGGAAAAGATCTTTAGTACGCCTTGGACTTTAGAAGGGACCCTCAATCTTGGTCTCAATTCACAAAACGCCCTTTTACTGCTTTTTGCCGTGGCTGTTTTAATCATTGTCGATGGTCTCCGTTATAAAAAAGTGAATGTACAGGGGCGACTTTGGTCTATGCCCATTGTTTTTCCCCTTTTATTTTTAGTGGGTGTCATATTCTTTATTATCATCTTTGGCGTATATGGTCCGGGATATGATGCCGCCCAATTTATTTATTTTCAGTTTTAGGAGGGGATACAATGAAAAAAACATTCAAAATCATTACCATATTCCTTCTCTTACTGGCCGTTACTTGCTATACTTTTATTATGGCTAACGATGTCCTAATCAGAAAATCGCTCATAGAGCCTTGGGATATGACGAATAAAATCGGCGGTTTTTATAATGAAGCTGAAGATATGTACGACGTCATGTTTTTTGGGTCAAGCCATGCCTATTGCAGTTTTAACCCTCTCGTGATTTATGAGGAGACCCATCTCACTTCAAGGGTACTGGCCACCCAGCAGCAGCCCCTTTGGGCGACGTACGGTTATATCAAAGAAGCGCTCAAGACTCAATCACCCAGCCTCATTGTGGTAGAAGTGCTACAAAGTAAAATCACCGAAGACTACTTAGATGATGGTGTTAATTACAGTTATATGGACGACATTCCCTTCAGTCGTAATAAAGTGGAGATGGCAATGGCCAGTAGCGATGTTTTAAGCGATCAAATCAGTTACCTTTTTCCGATTTTTAAGTATCATACAAGATGGGAAGAAGTAAAAGAAGAAGATTTTAGCTTTAGCCGAGGGGATTTGCAAGACGATCTTTTTGGTTATGTGGCACTCAGTCCCACCTTTGATGAAGTGGTGTATACCGATATTAGCGATGTAGAAGACCGTAACCCCATTACCGATAAGAATCAGTCTTATTTACTGGATATTATTCACCTTTGTGAGGCAGAGGGAGTGGATTTACTTCTCATGAAATCACCTTCAAACCTCACAGTAGAAGAAAAAATGTATTTTAACGACGTGGCACAAATTGCCGAAGATCATGAGGTAGACTTCGTTGATTTCAATCTCTATTACGAAGAAATCGGCCTGAATATCAAAACGGATTTTTATGATCAGCGTCATTTAAATATAGAAGGTGCGAAGAAATTCAGCACATATTTTGCAGCTTACTTAGAAGAAAGACCTTCTCTAACGGCAAGTAGCAAAGCAGAGAACGAAGCTTTTGAAAAAAGCTTAGAACAAAACCAAAATCTGGTTCAAAATAATAGTTAGCCTCATAAATCAAGGCGTTAAAGGACACCAAAGGAGCGTTATTATGCATATTGTCATTGTAGGTGGCGGTAAAGTAGGCAATACTTTAGTAGAGCAACTATCAAAAGAAGGACACGATATCGTATTAATTGATACCAATTCTAAAGTCGTCAATAAAAACATCAATACCTTTGATTGTATCGGCTTTGTTGGTAACGGTGCGACGTACGATATTCAAGTAGAAGCCGGCGTAGAAGAAACAGATCTCTTAATCGCTGCCACTTCTTCCGATGAAATCAACATCCTGTGCTGTATGGTGGCGAAAAAAATCGGCGCAAAAAGAACCATCGCCAGGGTTAGAAGTACAGATTACGTCAGACAGCTGGGTTTTCTTAGAGATCAGCTGGGCATTAATATGCTGGTGAACCCCGAATTAGAGTCGGCCATTGAGATTACAAGGATGCTTTCTTTCCCTGCGGCCATTAAAGTGGACACCTTTGCAAAAGGTAAAGTTGACTTAGTAGAAGTTAAGATTAGAGAAGGAGGCCCAATGGATGGTCTCTCATTAAAAGAAATCTCTACCAGATTCAAGATGAAGGTTCTTGTCTGCGCCATTCAGAGGGGAGAGAGGGTAATTATTCCCGACGGTAATGACATCTTAATGGCCGGTGATAAAGTACATTTTACTGCAAGTCATTCTGTACTCACTCAATTCCTTAAGGATAGCGGACACTATACTTCGAAAGTGCGCAACGTCATGATCATCGGTGGCGGCCGTATTGCCAATTATCTTGCAAGGATGCTTCGAGAAATCCACATTGACGTGAAAATCATCGAAATCGATGAAAAAGTCTGCCATCAGTTGAGTAACGATCTTCCCAAAGCGACGATTATCCACGGAGATGGCACCGATCAAGAACTTCTTCATGAAGAAGGGATCCTAACGACCGATGCTTTAGTCGTCTTAACTGGCATTGATGAAGAAAATATCATACTCTCCATCTACGCCAATTCAAAAAAAGTGGACAAGATTATTACAAAAGTTAATCGCAGTACTTTTATGGACATCTTATCAACGGTAGGCGTGGATAGCATTATTTCGCCTAAGATGATTTCTGCCAACCAGATTGTGCAGTACGTGAGAGCTATGAATAATTCTCAGGGAAGTAACAGTGTCATGACCCTTTATAAGCTCGTTAACGATCAAGTAGAAGCCCTTGAGTTTGTTGTATCTCAGAAGACTCACTATACCTCCACTCCCATGAAAAAGATTAAATTCAAAGATAATATCTTAATCGGCTGTATCATCAGAGGAAACAAAACCATATTTCCAACCGGTGATGATACCATAGAAGTAAATGATCGTGTCATTGTGATATCTACTACTAAGTTTTTAAATGATCTTGACGAAATCGTCGAGGAACGAGAGGCGTAATAGCAATGAATTTTAAAATGATTCTATATATCATGGGCAAGATTATGTACTTAGGCGCAGGCCTTATGTTGTTACCCGTTATTGTAGCCCTTATACTTAGAGAGTTTGGGATTTTGATTGATTTCTTAATTCCCATTACTTTAATGGTGATCATTGCAACAGCACTGCACTACAAAAAACCGACGCAAACCACCATCTATGCCAAAGAAGGCTTTATGATTGTGGCGTTATCTTGGATCATTATTTCGTTCTTTGGTGCGATGCCCTTTGTCTTTAGCGGAAGTATTCCTAGTTTTGTTGATGCTTTTTTTGAAACGGTATCGGGCTTTACGACGACGGGAGCCAGTATCCTCATCGACATTGAAGGGCTGCCATCTTCCATTCTTTTTTGGCGTAGCTTTACCCATTGGATTGGTGGCATGGGTGTACTCGTCTTTCTTCTGGCCCTATTACCACAGTCTGATACAAGGTCGATCCACCTCCTCCGTGCCGAAGTACCGGGACCTACGGTAGGAAAACTGGTCTCTAAGATGGCACTGACGGCACGCATACTTTATGGTATTTATTGTGCGCTCACAGTTCTTGAAATTATTTTCTTACTTTTTGGAGGGATGCCCCTCTTTGACTCCATGGTCAATGCCTTTGCTACTGCCGGTACCGGAGGCTTTGCCATTAAGAATGCAAGCATTGCTTATTACAATAGTGCCTATGTTGACGGCGTCATTGGCGTCTTTATGATTCTTTTTGGAATTAATTTTAATTTATTCTTCTTACTTCTCATCAGAAACTTTAAATCAGTCTTTAAAAACGAAGAGTTAAGAACATACCTACTCATTATTGCCGTTTCCGTTCTCATAATTACGGTGAATATTTTACCGCTATATGAAAATGCGCTGGGCACGTCTTTTCGGTTTGCTTTTTTCCAAGTGGCATCGATTATTACAACGACCGGTTTTGCCACTGCCGATTTTAACTTATGGCCTGCTTTCTCTCAGACGATTTTAGTACTCCTCATGTTTGTAGGTGCCAGTGCGGGATCAACGGGCGGCGGCCTTAAAGTGAGCCGCGTGATCTTAATGGTGAAGGCTGCATACAGGGAAGTAAAACTCCTTTTATCACCTCGCTCGATTTCTTCTATTAAGTTAGAAGGCAAAACCGTAGAAGAAAAAACCATTGGCGGTGTCAATGCATTCTTTATTGTGTACGCTTTTATCTTAGGCGGATCAGTCCTTCTACTATCCATCGATGGACTGGACTTGACGACTAATTTTACTTCTGTTGTGGCATGCCTTAATAATATTGGCCCTGGATTAAGTGATGTTGGGCCTACAGGCAATTACAGCGGTTTTAGTGATTTTTCAAAAATCATTCTAGCCTTTAATATGCTGGCCGGTCGACTTGAGATTTTTCCATTACTCATCCTTTTTTCACCTTCCACATGGAGGCACAAATAAATTTTGAGGAGTTTTCCTTTGAAAATACCGACAGAAATCATTACACCACTCCACCTTTGGTTTTTGGAAAACAAAAGGGATTTGCCATGGCGTAAGACGAAGGATCCTTATGCAATCTGGGTATCTGAAATCATGCTTCAACAAACCCGTGTCGATACCGTAATACCGTATTTTGAACGGTTTTTGGAGAAATTGCCGACGATCCATGACCTCGCAAATGAACAGGAGCAAGATTTATTAAAATTATGGGAAGGCCTTGGATACTACTCTAGAGTCCGAAATATGCAAAAAGCGGCAAATACAATCGTCACAGACCACGGTGGCGAGTTTCCAAAAACGTATGAAGAAGCCATCAAGCTTCCCGGGATTGGACCTTATACTGCCGGTGCGATTTTATCTTTTGCTTATTGTTTAAAATACCCTGCCGTCGATGGAAATGTCCTTAGGGTAATGAGCCGTATTACGGGGTCTTTTGGCGATATCAGTGATCCCAAAATCATAAAAGCCATGACAAACGCCATTACAGCCATCTTACCGGAAGAGGTGGATGTCTTTAATGAAGCGGTGATGGAACTTGGTGCGACGATTTGTATCCCAAATGGTGAACCAAAGTGTCACCTATGTCCACTGAGCCCTTATTGCGAAGGCTATTTACAGGGGAATACCGATAAAATCCCTGTAAAATCTCCTAAAAAACCAAGAAAAAAAGAACAAAAAACCCTCCTACTACTCATGACCCATAAAGGTCTCTGGCTACAAAAAAGAACAAAAAATGTCCTTAAGGGATTGTTTGAAGTGCCTGCTGTAGAAGGGCACCTCTTAGTGGAGGAAGTAGAAGAAAGGCTTAAGTCCATGGGCTATGCTTATAAAGCGATCACGAAAATAGATGGGGCAAAACATGTTTTTACCCACCTAGAGTGGCATATGGAAGCCTATCTCTGCGAAGGGGATTGGATCCATCCAAGCTATCGTGAAAACTACGTTTTGTACGACCCTCACATGGCAGTACCCTCTGCCTTCAAAAAGTATCAAGAGTATTTTAAATCAGTCTAATTTAGGTGGTGGAATCCATGATTTTTAAGAATGTACAAATCCTTACAAAAGAGTATCGTGTAGAAGGACCTATGGTCGTCGCCACAAAAGGCGATACCATTGACTATATCGGCAAAGAAATGCCAAAAGAAGATTATGGTACCATGATAGATGGAAAAAACAAAATCCTAATGCCGGGCCTCGTGAATAATCATGCCCATGCACCTATGACACTCCTTAGGGGATATGCAGAGAACCTGCCCCTCAAAGACTGGCTTTTTACAAAAGTCTTTCCCTTTGAGAGCCATATAGACAAAAAAGCGGCCTACAATGGGACCCTCCTTGCCATTATGGAGATGGCTCAGTTTGGATTTACTTCTTTTTCCGATATGTATTACCACTGTGATGCCATATGTGATGCCGTGCTGGAAAGCGGTTTTAAGGCCAATATTTCAAGGGGAATCACCCATATGAATAATGAGAGCATCAAGGACCTTGAGAGTTATAGAGAGACTCTTCAGCTGATCGATAGGTACCATGGAAGAGAAGATGGCAAAATCATTGTGGATACCTGTATTCATGGAGAATACACAAGCCATCCCCTTGTTGTCAAAGACATGGTAGACCTCACAGAGGCCCATGGATTAAGAGTCCATATTCATCTCAGCGAAACGAAAGAAGAACACGACGAATGTATAAGAAGGCACGGCAAAACACCGACGGAATACTTCTTAGATTTAGGGCTTTTCAATTCGCCTACGGTGGCTGCCCACTGCAATTACGTCACCGATGAAGATATTGAGATCTTAGCAGCCAAAGGCGTTGCTGTTGCTACGTGTCCCAGCAGCAATGCAAAACTGGGTCAGAAAGTTGCACCCATCTCAAAAATGCTAAATAAAGGCGTCTTAGTGACACTAGGCACCGATGGAAGTGCCAGCAACAACGTCTTAAATGGTTTTAGAGACCTCAATCACATGGCCATTATGCAAAAAAGCCTTTTTGAAGATCCTACCCTCATAGGCCCAGAAGATGCCTTAAGGATTGCCACTTTAAGTGGCGCCCTATCCCAAGGCAGAGGAAAGACCGGTACCATAGAAGTGGGCAATAAAGCGGATCTTATCATGATCGATACTTCAAAACCCCATTTTCAGCCGGTATTCGACTGGCCAACGCATTTGGTTTATACAGCTCAAGGGAGCGATGTTTGTTTCACTATGGTTGACGGACAAGTCCTTTATGATCATGGTGAGTTTAAGACCATAGATCAAGAAAAAGTATACTACGAAGTCAACGCTTCAAAGAACCAAATCTTACAGCGCTTAGGATAAAAAAAGAGATACGAGGAGAATGCAAAATGATTTTTAAGAATGTGAATGTCTTAAACGAACACTATGAGCTCTTAAAGAATCAATACGTAGGAATTAAGAGAGATACCATTACATACATTGGAGATACCATGCCGGAAGAAGATTTTGGTACGGTCTATGATGGTGAAAATCGCCTCATGATCCCCGGTTTTGTGAATAATCATACCCATTTGGCTGAGGCCTTAATGAAGGACCTTAATGGTATAGAGCTCGAAACAGCCTTCACCGATGATGAGGTTTTTTATAGTGCTAAATATGGCGTGGCCGAGGCGCTTCAAAAAGGAATTACCACTTTGTTCGATGCTTCTTACAGAAGTCACAAAGTGGCAGAAGCTTTGTATTATACAGGCATCAAAGCCCTAATGACAGAAAAGCGAAATACAGAAGGCATCAATGAAGAAGCCTACAGTGCCCTCATGGAATACCACGGCAAAGGGGGCGGCAGGGTTCTTGTAGCAAAAAGCGCCTTTATTGAAGATAAAAAAAGCAAAGAAGAAACAAAGGACGGTCTTGAAACCGCCGATGATTTATTGCAGGTGATTTTCTTTGAAGAAGATTTCAGATGCGCTAAAGAATGTAGCGAGAAGACTTGCCTTTTTAGTTATGTAGATGGCAATCATGGGACATTCTTCGTGAATCCTATCTTACCCCTTAAAGAAAACCTAGGGGGCTTAAAGCTTGTGTTAGACCCCATGGATATGAAAGAAAAAACAGACCTTTACGAAGCTTTTTTGCGCAATCAAGGCCTTCAAAAAAACATCATCTCCTTTGGCTCAACGAGAGCTGGCGAGATGAGCCTCTTTTGCCAGATGAAAACGCTCAAAGAAGTGATGGATCAATTAAATATTGCCATAGATGATAAAGAAATCTTCAAAATGGCGACAAAAAACGGTGCAATCACCCAAGGCAAAGAAGATACAGGGATTTTGCAAGTAGGGAATAAAGCCGATTTTATGCTCATTGATATGATCCCCGGTGAAGGATTACTGAATCAAATCATCACAGAAGTGAGTGAAGAAAATGTCGTACTGACAGTCGTATCGGGGCAAATCCTCTATAAAAACGGCGCCCATCTGTCTATTGACATGGAAGAAGTATCAGAAGCACTACAAAGATTGAAAGAAAGATTTCCTGAAGCATGAAAAAAACAGTTTTCTTTATTGTGATGGCTACGCTACTCTTTAGCTCCATTGAAATCTGTCTAAAACTCATGGCAGGCCACTTAGCGCCTTTGCAGACGACTTTTTTACGTTTTTTTGTGGGAGGGATTGTTCTTTTACCCTTTGCCATCAAAAGTCTAAAAACAAAAAACCTCATCCTGAAGAAGGAGGATTATCTCTTTTATTGTGGAATGGGATTCTTATGCGTTGTAGTGACCATGTTTTTTTATCAAATCTCCATCGTAAATGGTACAGCTTCAACGGTGGCGGTGTTATTTAGTTGTAATCCCGTCTTTGTCATGGTCTTTTCCTTCATCTTTTTAAAAGAAAAAATAACAAATAAACAAGCCATTGCCATGGCAATCAGCCTCATTGGTATGATGGTCTTTATGGATATTGGAAGGGGCATTGACTTGTATGGAGCTATCTTTGCATTGATTGCCGGCATGATTTTTGCCTTATACTCGGTACTGAGCAAGAAGAGAAGCCAAGCGTTCGGTGGGATGGTCACCACTGCCTTTAGTTTTGTTATGGGAAGTGTTCAGTTGCTTGTCATCTTAACGCTCTTCAAACTCCCCTTTATTGCCCCTTTACTGGAAGGATCTGTGTTTTATCAAGTACCGATTTTGGATGGAATTACCCTATCAATACTACCTTTGTTTTTGTTTGTATCCATTGGCTGTACCGGACTTGGATATATGTTTTATTTTAGAGCTATGGAGATGACTTTGAGTACCAATGTATCACTGATTTTTTTCTTAAAGCCCATTGTAGCCATGGCCTTTGCCATGATTTTTTTGCATGAAGTACCCACACCTGCCATGCTTTACGGCATGCTGATTATCCTCGTCGGAAGCGGATACATGTTCTGTATCAATGTTAAAAACACAAAGGAAGTTTTGGCAGTAGAAAACTAAAGGAGAAAAAGATGCTGAGAGAGATAAAAAACAAAGAAGATATTCCAAAAGAATACGAGGGAACACCCATCGAAAGGCTCCTTTTGTACCACAACTTTAATGAGCCCTTTGCGACCTATGATTCGGCTCAATTACTTATTGGCATGTGTATGGATAATCGGAAAGATCTAAACCTACCGCCTAATTTTGCATACGTGCTTAGGACAGGAGGCGGTAATTTAAGGTACAATGAATTTAAGATCAGCTATGCCATCGCCGTAGGTAAAGTACGCTACGTTGCTCTTATTGGCCACAACCACTGTGGGATGATCAACTTAACCCATAAAAAAGAAGATTTTATAGAGGGCCTTGTAGGGATTGCCGGCTGGGATGAAGAAGAAGCCTTAGCCCATTTTATGAAGCACGCACCCATCTTTGAGATTGAAGATTCAGAGGCCTTTGTCTTAGAAGAAACGGTAAGAATCGGCAACAAATATAAAGGTGTGAAAGTGATTCCATTATTTTATAAATTAGAAGATAATAAGCTGTATATTATAGAGTAGTTTTTTACTTTTATTACCGATAAAGGAGTGTTCTGTTATGATACAATCACAAATTACTTTTTTGAATTTTTATGATTTTGAAGGTGCAAAGGCTTTTATAAGAAATCATTTTCAGTTGCCTTTGGTGACCGATACCTCTGTTGCTGCCATATTCCAAGTGACGAAGACTTCGTTCCTTGGGGTTGTGGATGCCAGCCGTGGCACCATTCAGGCGCCCGATACCCATAGAAATAGTGGTACGATGTTTACTTTTGTAACGGAAGATGTGGAGAAGTATCACGAAAAACTCTCCCAAGAAGGGGTTAAAGTAACGCCCATTAAAGTGATTGAAGCTTTCGGTATTCGTACTTTTTTTATCGATGCACCGGAAGGGTATACTTTTGAAGTACAAGCTTTTTTAAGTCCTGAGGATATTGCTGTTTATCATCTAAGGGATTAAATCCCATGGGACTGGTAATTACGTACTAAATATTGTAAAATAATAGATTGAAGATACGATAGGGTGAATGAAGATTGAATGTAAAATTGCAAAATTATAAAAAAAAGCCCAGTTTACGATTAATTGTGTTGCTGATTTCAGCTATTGTAGTCTTTATTGCTATGATTGTTGTCAGACGCCCCATTAGTACGTATACAGTCAACGATACCACCATCTATGACTCCTTCCAAGGTGAAGGGATTTTTGTTCTTAATGAAGCACAGATCTTTATAGATGCCACTCGAGATTACTACATCTCCCTGGATGAAGGTCAAAAAGTCCGTAAAGATGCCAGCGTTGGGTATTATGTAACCGATGAGTACACTTTTCAGGTTTCCCAGTTAAAAGAGATTGAAAGCAGAATCAATAACTTAGAAGAACGGCAACCTTCCATCGTAGATATCAGTGATTTAAGTTATATTGAAGAACAATTAGAAGAACGAGCTCTTCAGCTTAATGACCTGTTAGCAGAAGGCAACTATGAAGCAGCGGAATCTATGTACAACGAAATGGGTATCCTGGCAGAAAAGCGGTACGAGATTTTGTATAGTATCAGCGACACGCAAACAGAGATTCTTCTAGATCTCCAAGATGAAAAAGCAAGACTTGAAAACGATATGGGAATTGATGCGTACATCACTTCTCCCATTCCCGGAATCATATCATACTACTCCGATGGAGAAGAAGGTAAAGTCACACCGGATAATATATTAGAGATGGACTCTTCCTTGGTATTTGACTACTATAATAGGTTGAAAACACAAGAACAACAAGAAGGCCTCCCCCATACACTCAGAGTGATTGATAATTTTGAATGGATGGTCTTGATCCCCATTAATTTCGAACAGTTTCAAGAGCTGAAGGACCTCAGTAAAGTAGACCTACAAATCGGAGATGACATCGTCCCTTGCACCGTAGAAACAATTAAAGGTGTCGGTGATGAGCGATTGTTCTGTTTGACGTCTTCAACAGATATAAGCGCTCTTACCGGTGATCGTATCATAGAAGAACTAAGCGTCATTACGAAAGACTATGAAGGATTTGGAATTCCCGTAGACGCCATCAGATACAATGAGGATGGTGAGATGGGTGTAATCTTACAAACGATTAATGCCATGGAGTGGGCACCAATTACCATTATTGGTCAAGATAGCGAAATGGCCATTGTAGAAGGCCTAGAGCGCTTTGATGAAGTGGTGCTCACCAATGTAAAAATACCAGACAGTGGGGAAGATGAATGATCGAAGTCAATATTCATAATATCTTAAACCAAATCAAGACGGCCCAGGCAAAAAGCCCTTACGAACAAGAGGTGACTTTGGTAGCCGTCACCAAAAAA
>CAYJGI010000010.1:9846-17629 GCA_964369705.1 uncultured bacterium | reverse complement strand
TGATGAATTACCCCGTGGTAAAGGGCATGATCCTCTACATGATGGAAGAAGGGAAGAAGCACGATAAGCAGTTTAAGATTACTGTAACCACCAATTCCTTCGACTTATCGGAAGAACAAAAAGAATTTTTAAATAGCCTACCCATCAATCTTGTCTTAAGTTTAGATGGTAGGGAGAAGGTCCACGATCGTGTACGTAAAGATCGTGACGGTAAAGGTACACAAGAAAGAATTGTCAACAACATTAAAGACTTAACAAAAAATCGAGATGATTTAAGCTATTTTGTTCGTGGGACTTATACCCATCATTCTTTAGATTTTGATAAAGATGTTAAGTATATGGCTGACGAAGGAATGAAAAATCTCAGCATGGAGCCTGTGGTTTTGCAAGATGGACATGCCCTTGCCATTACGAAGGAAGACTTGCCGGAGATTTTTGATAGTTATGATCGCTTAGCAGAGCTATACTTAGATTATGGGCAAAAAGGCGACAAGAGCTTTCATTTTTTCCACTTTAACCTTGATTTAGATCATGGTCCTTGTGTCCACAAGAGGATCTCCGGTTGCGGTGCCGGCAGTGAGTATTTAGCCGTATCACCGGAAGGAAATCTCTATCCATGTCATCAGTTCGTTGGAGATGCAGACTACATCATCGGAAACATCTATGATGGTATTCACAATGAAGAAATGAGAAGAACTTTTAAGAATACCCATGTATATACGAAGGATGTATGTATTGACTGCTTTGCCAAGTTCTTATGTAGCGGTGGTTGCCATGCCAGTGCTATCTACCAAAACGGAGATATTAAAAAACCCTATGCCATAGGTTGCGAAATCCAAAAAAAACGCCTACAATGTGCGTTGTTTGTCAGCGCAATACAAAAAATAAAGGAACAATCAGAATCTTAAAGGAGAAAAAAATGGCTTACACCTTTGTGAATGATTTTCAGTTTGATGATGATATCTTTATTGCCGATGGTGCAAAATTCATGGGCAAAATCACCCTCAAAAAAGGGGTGAATGTGTGGTTTAATGCGGTACTTCGTGCCGATGTGGCGGAGATTATCATTGGGGAGAATACCAATATTCAAGACAATGCCACCGTCCATGTTGATTATGATAAGAGCTGTGTTGTGGGTAATCACGTGACGGTAGGTCACGGAGCTGTCCTCCATGCCTGTGAAATCGGTGACGGGACTTTAGTAGGAATGAATGCCGTGGTATTAAGCTATGCCAAAATCGGAAAAAACTGCCTAATCGCTGCGGGAAGCGTTGTTCCAGAAGGAATGGAAATCCCCGATAATTCTATGGTGGCAGGCATACCGGCAAAAGTAAAAAAAGAATTATCACCGGAAATGATTACTTCAATGAATTTTAATAATAATGAATACGTAAAAATTGCAAAAAGAGCAAAGGAAATCACTCATAAATAGTAATTGATATTTATGGGGATGTATGTTGAATAATAAAAGAATTCCCATGATAACCCATCCCTTTTATTGACAGAAAAACGGGAGATATGTATAATAGAACTGTTATGCAAGATGAATAGTTAATTCTGGAAGGAGTATGAACGTGAAAGTCAAAAGAAGAAAAAAGGCGAGCAGCAGTAAAAATATTGCAAAAATAATTTGCTTCGTCGTTTTATCAGTCGTGCTTGGTACGATCTTGTTAACCGGCCTTGATGTGGGTAATTATACGATTTTATCCATTCAAGAATCGGTGAATCTAGGCCTTGATTTAAGAGGCGGTGTCTACGTAGTTCTTGAAGCCACAGAAGCAGAAGGTGGCGTCAGCGACGAGACTATGGATAAAGCAGTAGAAACCATCCGCGGTCGTGTAGACCAACTGGGTGTAACAGAGCCCATCATTACAAGAGAAGGGGATAATCGCATCCGTGTAGAACTTGCCGATGTGGAAGACCCTGAAGAAGCCATCCAGCTCATTGGACAGACAGCTCAACTCAACTTTGTAGATCCAGAAGGTAATGTTGTAGTAACCGGTGGTGATATTGTAGAAGCCCAAGCCGGCTTCGCAGCAGATAGTTATGGTGTAGAACAACCTGTTGTTAATTTCACACTGAACGCAGAAGGTACAGAAGCCTTTGCTGCAGCTACTGAAGAGTTTGTAGGACAAATTATTTCTATCCAGCTCGATGGTGAGACCATCAGTGCACCTACAGTCAATAATACCATTCCCGATGGAGAAGCACAGATTACAGGTTCGTCTTCTATTGAAGAAGCACAGCAATTAGCCATTCTTATTAATGCCGGTGCTCTGCCTGTTACTTTAACACAAGTACAATCCTCTACCGTAGGACCGACTCTCGGTGCTGACTCATTAGAAAAATCAATGGTAGCCGGTGCAGTGGGTATTATCGCCCTCTTCTTATTCATGATTTTCTTCTACCGTTTGCCCGGATTGTTTGCAGTCCTTACCCTTTCGGTTTATATGCTTCTCGTTATGTTCACATTGATTAATTTCGGTGCAGTCCTAACGCTGCAAGGAATTGCCGGTCTTATCCTCTCTGTAGGTATGGCCGTCGATGCCAATGTAATTATCTTCGAGAGAATTAAAGAAGAAATCAAAAACGGAAAATCTATTGGTGCATCGGTTCAGTCTGGTTTTAAGCGTGCCTTCAGAACCATTCTTGACTCCAACGTAACAACTTTAATTGCTACAGCTTCTCTCTACTACTTTGGTAGTGGTACCGTTAGAGGCTTCGCGTTAACCCTTGGAATCGGTATTGTCATCAGTATGATTACTGCCGTACTTTTAACACGCTTTATCTTAAATGCCGTAGCCGGGATTAAAGCTTTTCAAAAACCTGCCCTCTTTGGCGTATCGAAAGGAGGCAAACAATAATGTTTAATTTCTCTAATATTAAAATCATCAACAAACGTAAAATCTGGATGGCGTTTTCCGGGACTGTCATCGCCTTAGGACTCATCATGATGCTCATTAACGGTGGCCTCAACTTGAGTATCGACTTCTTAGGTGGTTCCATGCTTCAGATTGACATGAAAGAAGCCTTCGATAATGATGAAGTGGCAGCAATCTTAGATGCCAACGATATTACAGGATACGAAATCAGAAAGGCAGAAGGTGATACCCATGCCATGATTCGTACACCGGAATTATCTAACGAGCAAGTCATTGCTATCTTTGACGATTTGCAAGAAGCCTTTGACTTAGAAGATGATGCCTTACTTAATAATACGACCAACAGCTCTATCATTGGTCAAGAATCTACAGAAAAAGCCATCTTTGCTTCCATTGTAGCCAGTATCTTAATGTTTGCTTACATTACTTTTAGATTTGAGTTTAGATTTGCTTTGTCTGCAATCCTTGCACTGATCCATGACGTACTTTTCGTCATTGCCATCTTTGCCATCTTTAATCTCACTGTAGATTATAGTTTTGTTGCAGCGATCCTCACGATCCTTGGTTACTCCATCAATAATACCATCGTAATCTTCGACCGTATACGTGAAAATGTTCGTGGAATGCAAAGAGCCGACACACTGGAAGGTACCATCGATACCAGTATCGGACAATCTATGACACGCTCATTAAATACGGCACTGACAACTTTGCTGGTTCTGATCTCTCTTTTAATACTTGGAGGCGCCAGTATCAGAGGATTTGTTTTTGCACTGACGGCCGGTGTAGTCATCGGTACTTATTCATCCATCTGCGTTGCCGGTAGTCTTTATTACCTCTTCAAAAACAAAAAAGCACAAAAATAAACTTAAGAAAGGGATGACAAAATGTCATCCCTTTTTTTGTTGCCATTTTACAATAAAATAAATGCGGTTTATAGTTTCGATAATGCTTAAAGTATGGTATAATATTAAGTTGATAGACTGGATGAATAATAGGTAAAAGAATAGACATCCGGTGACAACGATGGGATGAATGGTAGATGAAATATACTTGGCTGTATGAAGAACTCCATACGGAAGAAGAAAAAATATTACACATTGCCTCAAAAATGAACGTATCGGCGGCAGTCATTGATATTTTATTTCGTCGTGGCATGAATCAAGAAGAAGCCATTCGAGATTTTTTGTTTCACAGCTTAAGTGATTTGCACGACCCATTTATGCTTCAAGGAATGAAAGAAGCCGTCAGTCGTATTGAAATTGCCATAGCAAAAGATGAAAAAATCACGGTATACGGTGATTATGACGTAGATGGCATGACCGGTGTTGCGGTGCTTTATCTTGCACTTAAAGAGATGGGAGCAAAAGTCGATTACTATATCCCCAGTCGCTTAGAAGAAGGATATGGCTTAAACGGCGATGCTCTAACACTACTTAAGACGCTGGGAACAGACCTTGTCATTACGGTAGATACGGGAATCACAGGCATCGAAGAAGCAAACAAAGCAACAGAGATGGGTCTTGATCTTATCATCACCGATCACCATACCCCACTTGAGGAATGCCCAAGGGCCACGGCAGTCATCAATCCAAAACAAAAATCCTGTCCATACACTTGCAAAGACCTGGCCGGTGTAGGCGTCGCTTATAAAGTGGTAGAAGCCCTTTTAGGCCGTGAAAATGCATCCAATTACTTAGATCTTGTGGCACTTGGAACAGTAGCCGATATGGTCCCGCTCATCGGTGAAAACAGAATACTCGTTAAAGAAGGCCTCAAAAAAATGAAACAAAAAAGGGCCGGTCTTTATGCCTTGATGGAGCAAGCAAAGCTTAATGAGAATCATATTCAAGCGGAGCAGATTGGTTATGTATTAGCGCCTAGAATCAATGCCAGCGGTAGAATCGGAAATCCCGATCTTGCCGTAGAGCTCCTGACTACAAATGACTATGAAAGAGCTAAAGAAATTGCCTTTTTATTAGAAGAAGAGAATACAAAAAGGCGCAAAATAGAAGAAGGAATCTTAGAAGAAGTCTTTTTGTCTTTTGAACAAAAAAAAGAAGCCTTAGATGATATTGTATTCGTCATAAAAGGCGATGATTGGCATACCGGTGTCATTGGTATTGTTGCCAGTCGAATTCTTGAGAAGTATCATCGCCCTGTCATCGTTCTAACGAATCATGACGGACTGTATAAAGGCAGTGGGAGAAGTATTTCCGGCATCAATTTATATGAATTACTCAAAGAAACGGAACAATATTTAGTGAAGTTTGGCGGACATACCATGGCAGCGGGACTCAGTCTAACGGAAGATAACATAGAACCCTTTAAGAAGGCCATCAATCAAGTAGCAAAGCAAAAACTCAAAGATCCAACGCTATTGATTGCACAAAAAAAAGTCGACGACACCATAGCCCTTAAAGATGTTGATGATCAACTTTTTCAAAGCCTGCAATTATTAGAGCCTTATGGACATTCCAATCCAAAACCTCTTTTTGTATTAAAAAACTTACGAATAAAAACCTTCAACCAATTGGGACTGAAGCAAAATCATTTGAAAATTACTTTCTCAGATGGCGATCAAAAAATAGACGGTATTTTCTTTCATGAAAACCACCAAAACATCGGTCTATATAAAGATGCCAACATTGAAGCCTTAGGCTATTTATCAATCAATGAATACAAAGGTCAAAAGTCGTACCAAGTCATTTTGAAAGACCTCAATATGCTTTATAATGGGCATCCGGTGTACGAAAAAATGATTCGCAATTACAGCACAATCTTTGAAAACAGCGGCGCTCAGTTTTTTTTGGAGCAATTCGATTATACCGATGAACCACTTGACGGATCGCTGAATGTTATTAATGTAGTGCACTTAGAACAAAGAGAAAGATATCTACGACATTTTGTAGAACAAAAAGCCACATTTATCACCTTTACCCTGCAAGAAGCTTTTCGTTCTGCCATGGGTTTTAAGAATTATACATGGCATTTAGAATCCACGCCTTGTATCCATTTTGTTTTTACACCCATTGAAGACAGTGTAGCACAAAGTATTTGTATTCTTGACTATCCTTTTACGGTAACCGATATGAATGCAATCTTAAATCACTATGGAGAAAACAAATATCTATTATTATATCCCGGAGCTTATCAAGATAATATATCCATGATGGAAGACATTTTTCCCGGTGATGAGATTCTCCGTAATACTTTCAAACTGTGTCGCCACCTTTTTAAGGAACGGAGCACAAAAGTTAAAGAATATGATTTTATGAAGCGCTACTTTATAACGTATAAAAGTCATATGAGCTTACTGCAACTGAAGCTTAGTTTAATCATATTAGAAGAACTGTCATTAATCCAAAAAACATATCAAAAGGATATTATTGAGATTACAATGGTACCCTATGAAGGAAAACTGGACTTAAATGACTCAAAAATGTATCAAAAAATATCACAAAACAAGCAAAACTTGAATCAAAACTATGGTAATTTAGTGCAATTATTTCTTTCGTTGCCTGAGGAGAATGATGATGACAGATAATGGTATTGTATTAACCGCAGAAGATGAGATTTTTCTGCAGAAGTTAGAATCAATAATGATCACCTACATGGCGCCCAACATGGAGCGTATTCGTTATGCCCTCAAAATTGCGAAAGAAGCTCATAGCGCTCAACTACGCAAAGATGGAACGCCTTATATTACTCATCCCATGGAAGTGGTAGAAATCTTAGCAGAATTACAAGTGGACGAATCCACAATTCTTGCAGGTCTTCTTCATGATGTGGTGGAAGATAGTGATTATACCCACGAAGATATGGTAGAGCGTTTTGGTGCCGATGTGGCCGATATTGTCAATGGCGTTACAAAACTGGGTAAACTTGATTTTGGTAGCAAAGAAGAACACCAAGCGGAGAATTTTCGTAAGATGTTTATGGCCATGGCCAAGGATATTCGTGTCATTATTGTCAAGTTCGCAGATCGTCTTCACAATATGCGTACGCTGGAAAACATGAACGATCGTAAACAGCTGGAAAAAGCTTACGAAACATTAGAAATCTTTGCACCTTTAGCCCATCGCTTAGGAATTAACCGCTTAAAGTGGGAATTAGAAGACCTTTCTTTTCGTTTTTTGGAGCCCGATAAGTACTACGAACTCAGCCAAAAAATCAAACTCAAAAGAGAAGAGAGAGAAGATTTTATTGATGTAGTACTTAGAGAAATCAAAGAACGGCTTGCGGCAGAAGCCATCAAAGCCGATGTTATGGGACGACCGAAGCATATTTACAGTATCTATAACAAAATCGAAAAAGAAAAGAAAAAATTCGAAGAGATTTATGACCTTATGGCTGTCCGTATTGTCGTTAAAGATATTAAAGATTGCTACGGTGTCCTCGGGACGATTCATACCATGTGGAAGCCAATGCCCGATCGTTTTAAAGATTATATTGCCATTCCTAAGCCTAATATGTATCAGAGCCTTCATACCACAGTCATCGGCGATAAGGGTGTCCCTTTTGAAGTACAAATCCGTACAGAAGAGATGCATCGTATCGCAGAGTACGGTATTGCCGCCCACTGGAAATACAAAGAAGGCGGAGGTGCCAGCGATAAGGCAGACTTCGATCAAAAACTCATCTGGCTTCGTGAAATGCTGGAATGGCAAAAAGAAATGAAAGATGCAAAGGAATTCATGAATTCCTTGAAGCTTGATTTATTCAATGACGAAGTCTTCGTCTTTAGCCCAAGGGGTGATGTGTACAGCCTCCCCAATGGCTCTACACCCATTGATTTTGCATATCTTGTCCATACAGAGATCGGTCACCGTTGTATCGGTGCCAAAGTGAATGCAAAGATTGTGCCCCTCACATACATCCTTAAGACCGGTGATATTGTT
>CAYJGI010000010.1:0-9805 GCA_964369705.1 uncultured bacterium | reverse complement strand
ATGACAGGTCCTAAGGGGAAGGGTCCAAGTCGAGATTGGCTGAACCTTTGTTTTAGCAGTCAAGCAAAAAATAAAATCAGAACATGGTTCAAAAAAGAAGCAAAAGAAGAAAATATTGAAAAAGGCTTAGAACTTCTTCAAGATGAAGCAAAGAAAGAAGGCTATTATTTAGCCGATCTTTTAGAAGGTGGCAATTACGTTGAGACGCTCTTCAGAAGGCTTGCAGTATCCACGGAAGAAAACCTATTCGAAACCGTGGGCTATGGCGGATTAGGAGCGGGACACGTCGTCAAAAGACTCATCGATGGTTACAAAAAAATTCACGAAAAAGACCCCGATGATCAAAGTCTTCTCGATACTTTTAATACAAAATCCAGCAAAACAAAGGTGAAAAGCAGTGAGCATGGCATTGTTGTAGAAGGTATTGATAATGTCAAGATAAAACTCAGTCGCTGCTGCAACCCCATTAACGGAGATCCCATTATCGGTTATATTACGAAGGGGAGAGGCGTGAGCATTCACCGTCGTAATTGCCCCAACGTCAAAGAATTACTCCTTGATAAAGGACGAATCATCGACGTCAGATGGGAAGATCAGAAGAATGAGCGTTACAATGTCCATATCGTGATTAGTGCCGTCAATCGCAATGGTCTACTCACCGATATTATTAATGTATTAAATGACAATAGAGTCAACGCTACGGGCATGTCGGCGAAAAGTACGAAGGATGGTTTTGCCTATGTTGATGTGGATATCCAAATCACCAACAAAGAGCAAATGCAATTCATTATCAATCGTATGAGTCGTGTGCGAAACGTCATTGAAGTCACAAGAATGAACTAATAGAGAGGTCTTTATGAGAGCAGTTATCCAAAGAGTATTATCATCAAGCGTCACCGTAGAAGAAAAAATCGTTGGGCAAATTACGCAAGGACTCAATGTGTTATTAGGCGTGGAAGATGGCGATACCGAGGAAGATGTGAGGTATTTGGCCGATAAGATTATGGGTCTTCGCATTTTTCAAGATGAAGAAGACAAAATGAATTTAAGCCTTATTGATATCGGTGGAGAACTCCTTGCCATTAGACAATTTACCCTTCTTGGTGATGCCAGAAAAGGTAAAAGACCGAGCTATAGCAGTGCAGCTAGGCCTGCTGAAGCAGAAGCCCTTTATGAATCCTTCTGTAAGAGAATCTCCGATCATCAAATTACAGTGCAAAAAGGGATTTTTGGCGCCGATATGAAAGTATCCATTATGAACGATGGTCCCGTTACCATCTTATTAGATAGCAAAAAAACATTCTAGGAGGTCACCATGAAAGTAGAAAAATGGGAGCTAGGCTCCTTTCGTACCAATTGTTATATCGTAATAGGGGATAACAATGAAGCAATGGTTATTGATCCCGGTTATCAAGATGAAAAACTATTAGACTACCTGAAGCAGTATCGCGTGAAGTACATTGTGAATACCCACGGTCACATCGATCACATCGGTGGTAACTTTGATACCAAAGAGCGCACCGGGGCACCCCTTTGTATTCATAAAGCCGACGAGAGCTATCTCGGAAAAGATCCCAATAGCTATATCCATTTTAATAAGAATTTTAAGAAATCAACGGCGGACAAGTACCTCAAAGAAGGCGATGTACTCACCTTCGGTGGATTAGAAGCAAAGATCCTTGAGACACCGGGGCACACCAAAGGTGGCATCAGTATTGTAATTGGTGATTACGTATTCTCCGGGGATACTCTTTTTAGAAATAGTATTGGACGAACAGACCTTGCCGATGGTAATTTTAATCAGCTGATCGATAGCATCACTAAAAAACTCATGACGCTCCCCGGGGATACCATTGTTTGCCCAGGTCATATGGGAGAGTCTACCATAGAACACGAAAAAAACCACAACCCTTTCCTATAAAGGTATCTTTATGAAAATCTATTGCAAAAGCATATCTTACAACGAAACATACGAGCTGACTCGGTGCTTTTTTCCAGAGCAATCCTTTGAGCAAACCTTCATTCCAGAAGAAGGAGATCTCTTAATCTGCGAAAAAGACGGTGACATTGCCATTTTTCTGGAGGATGGGGGAAAAACTCGTTACTGTTATTACGAAAACGTATCTCCATTTAGAGGGACAGAGAAGACCGTTCTTCACGGCAGTGAAGGGAAAGACGCTTTTATCTCGGCGCTGATCCATTCTACGGATACTGCGGAGAATAAGCATCGTATCAAGGGCGTTTTGTATGATTTTTTGAAGGATTATACAGGTAAAAGCCTCCCATGGGGAACCCTTACTGGCGTAAGACCTATTAAGCTTTTTACAGAGAGGCTCCTTAAGGGCGAAGACGAAAAGGAAGTCTATGCCAATCTCAAAGCAAAATACAGATTATCCGATGATAAAGCAGCCCTTGCCATCTTCGTGGCTAAGAAAGAATATTCAATCATTATGGCGCAAAGAAAAGAGTGCGTCAGCGTATATATTTCGATTCCTTTTTGCCCTTCTATATGTAGTTATTGCACTTTTTCCAGTCATGCCACTTCAGGTAAAGAAACCCTATTGAAGGCTTACCTACACTACCTCCACAAAGAAATCACTCAAACCGGCCGTTTTCTTCGGGAAGAAGGGCTTGTGATAGATACCATCTATATAGGTGGCGGTACACCGGGAATCCTGTCGCCGGAGCAGATAGAAGAATTATTCACGGCCATAGATACCCATATGCCAACCGATGAGGTCAGGGAAATCACTTTCGAAGCTGGAAGACCCGACGTCATGACGGCAGAAAAATACAGGCGCCTTCAAGAAATGGGTGTCACAAGGATTAGTATTAATCCCCAAACCATGCACCAAAAGACGCTAAAACGCATTGGACGGACCCATCGTGTAGAAGAGATTGTAGAGAATGTACTCATGGCTAAGAGTGTCGGTCATTTCACGCTGAACATGGATCTCATTGCAGGTCTTCCCGGGGAAAGCATTGAGGATTTTAGAAAGACGCTAAGGGAAGTTAATTTATTTCAGCCGGACAATGTAACCATACATACACTAAGCTTAAAAAGAGGCGCAAAAGTCGATAAGCATACAGTGACAGACAAAGTCATCGGTCAGATGCACCAATTGGCCCTTAAGAATCAATTCAAAGAAGGGCTATCGCCTTACTATCTCTATCGTCAAAAAAACAGTGCCGGGTTTTTGGAGAACATTGGCTTTGCCAAAGATGGCAAAGAATGTATCTACAATATCCTAATGATAGAAGAAAAACAAACAATCATTGGGTTGGGTGCCGGTGCCACCGGCAAAATTGTCACTAATGATAAAGTCACAACCCTCTTCAATCCAAAGGATCCGTACTACTATTGCGATCACTTTGATGAATTTTTACAAGATAAACTGGAGACGATTACAACGCTCAGAAAGGAATCATAAAGATGGCATTACAAGCACCTAGAGGTACACTGGATGTGTTACCGAAAGACAGTTATAAATGGCACTTCATCGAAAACACCATTCGTGAAGTTGCACGAAAATATCAATATAAAGAAGTAAGAACACCGGTTTTTGAGCATACGGAGCTTTTTGTTCGTGGTGTAGGAGATACTACCGATATTGTTGAGAAAGAAATGTATACTTTTATAGATAAAGGTAAAAGAAGCATTACTTTAAGACCGGAGAATACGGCAACGGCTCTCCGTGCCTTTATTGAGCATAAGCTATACGCCGATCCTCAGCCTAGCAAAATGTATTATATTGCTTCTGCTTTTCGCTACGAAAAACCTCAAGCGGGAAGACTTCGGGCTTTTCACCAATTTGGCATTGAAGCCTTAGGGAGCATAGATCCCGCCCTTGATGCCGAAGTCATTGATGTGGCTATGTCGGTTTTTGAGACTTTTGGTCTTAAGAATCTCACCCTCACCATCAATAGCATCGGTTGTAAGACTTGCAGACCCAACCACAGAGAAGCGCTCCTTCATTATTTTGAAAATCACAGAGAAGACTTATGTCCAACGTGTATTGAGAGACTTCACCGCAACCCTTTAAGAATTGTAGACTGCAAGAATGAAAAATGCAGCGAAATTGCAAAAGATGCACCGACGACCCTCGATTACTTATGCGATGAGTGTAAAGATCACTTTGATGGCGTAAAAGAGCACTTATCCCTTCTTGATATGCCCTATACCATCAATCCAAAGATTGTTAGAGGTCTTGATTATTATACGAAAACTGTTTTTGAGATTCTAAGTAGTGATCTCGGCGCACAAAGTACTGTCTGCGGTGGCGGAAGGTAAGATGGCTTAGTAGAAGAGCTAGAAGGCCCCTCTACTCCTGGAATTGGTTTTGGCATGGGGATGGAGAGAACCCTCATGATCCTAGAAAAACAAAACCTCATTCCTTCTCCTTTCCACGGCAGTATACCGAATATTTATGTGGCAAGTTTTGATCCCACAACCAAGAAACACGCTTACACCCTCATAAAAAAACTACGGGGGAGAGGAATCGCCGCAGAGGGAGATCTCTTAGGACGGAGTTTTAAAGCGCAGCTAAAGTATGCCGATAAGAATGGGTTTTCCCACGTCTTAATCGTCGGCGAAGATGAAATAAAAAGGGAGACCTACCCGCTGAAAGATATGAAAACAGGGGAACAACAATCATATACCATAGATGAAATCATGGGGAGACTCAAAGGATGAAAAGAATAATCAGAGATACAATGTGTGGTACCATCACTCAAGAAATGGTGGGAACAAAAGTAAGCCTCAATGGCTGGATTCAAAAACGCCGTGACTTAGGGGGCGTGATTTTTGCCGATGTGCGAGATAAAAGCGGGATTGTCCAAGTTCTTTTTCCACCGGAGAGCAGCGTGTTCCAATTGGCGGAGACTTTAAGAAGCGAATTCGTTATTGGCATCACAGGTACAGTACAACTAAGACCGGAGCCCAGCACTAATCAAAAACTAAAAACAAAAGACGTGGAAATCATTGCAGAAGATTTGGTGATTTACAGCAAAGCAGAAACACCACCTTTTCCCATTGATGATGATATCAAAGTGGACGAGAACATTCGTATGAAGTACCGATACTTAGACCTTCGTCGTCCCATCGTCTCAGAAAAACTCATTCAAAGACACAAAATCGTAAAAACCATCCGCAACTTCTTTGACGATCATGCATTTACAGAAGTTGAAACACCGGTTCTTGCCAAGTCTTCTCCAGAAGGCGCCAGAGATTACTTAGTGCCATCGAGGATCAATCGGGGGACTTTTTATGCGCTACCTCAAAGTCCACAACAATTTAAGCAGATTTTGATGGTGGGTGGTATGGAGCGCTACTACCAGATTGTAAAGTGTTTTAGAGATGAAGACTTAAGAGCCGACCGTCAACCGGAATTCACACAACTTGACGTTGAGATGAGTTTTGTTGATGTAGAAGACATCTTAGCACTTAATGAGCAACTCATGCAAAAACTCTGGAAAGACGTTTTAGACGTTGATATTCCCATTCCTTTCCTTCGAATGGATTACGATGAAGCCATGGAAAAATACGGTAGCGACAAGCCGGACACCCGTTTTGAGATGCTTTTAGTGGATTTTAGTGAAGAGATGAAGAATGTTGAGTTTGCCGTTTTTCAAAATGCACTACAAACCGGTGGCGTTGTCAAAGCCATTAATTGTAAAGGTCTTGCTAAACTCTCAAGAAAAGAAATCGATCGACTGCAAGAAGTGGCGAAGACTTTTGGTGCGAAGGGACTTGCTTATCTCCTTAAGAAAGAAGGGGAGATTAAGTCGCCAATCCTTAAATTCCTAAAAGAAGAAGATGTGGAAGCCATCATCACCAAAATGAACGTAGAAGAAGGAGACTTAGTACTCTTTGGCGCAGATTCCAAAAGAGTCGTCAATACCGTCCTCGGTGGAATGCGTACGAAGCTCGCTCAAGACCATGGTATGATTGATGAGTCTTTGTGGAATTTCTTATGGATTACGAATTTTCCTCTCCTTGAGTACGATGAAGAAGAAAACCGCTTCGTTGCTGTCCACCACCCCTTCACCAGTCCCGTTGATGAAGATATTGAGTACTTAACAAAGGATCCCGCAAGATGTAGGGCAAAGGCTTACGACTTAGCGCTCAACGGTTACGAATTAGGTGGCGGTAGTATCCGTATCTTTAACAGCGAACTTCAAGAAACGATGTTTGAGACTTTAGGTTTTACGAAGGAAGAAGCTTGGGAGCGCTTTGGTTTTATGCTGGAGGCCTTTAAGTACGGTACACCACCCCATGGTGGAATTGCCTATGGCATTGACCGTATTACTATGCTCATGACGGGTACTGATAATATCAAAGATGTCATTGCATTCCCTAAGAATCAAAGAGCCATTGACCAAATGACAGAAGCGCCGGGCAGCGTAGAGCAAAAACAATTAGACGAGCTCTTTATTACCCTTACCGAAGCATCAAAAGACGAATAAACATAACAAAAGACACTATAGCTGATTGCTATAGTGTCTTTGTATTTTAAATAATCTTAAAAAAGGTCATAATAAAACCCGCTTTGTCGATTGGGCACAAATTGAAGAACCCTGCGCTAACAGGTGGTCAGTGCCTCAGTAACTTCTGTAATCCACACCAATGGGTGGCGCGCCATCTATTACCAAAAAAATCACATAAACCGTCTTCAATGTATAGGTTCTTTCATAAGGCTTTCTCGGGCATCGCAGGCCGTTTTCTTACTTATCATTATACTATATCGTTTATATAAAGCAAAGGAATATTTTTGCAATGGCGTAAAGAGTTCTTTATTCTTTTAAGGTCCTGTCCCAAGGAGTGTATCGCTACAAGTGGCGATTGTATAGCCTTCATCTTTGATGATTGATAAGAGTTCAGGCAAAGCTTCCACCATATCAATAGTGGGGTGCATTAAGATGAGGGCGCCGTTTTGTAAATTATTACTGATTTTGTCGATAATTTTGTCTTTTCCCGGGTGCATCCAGTCCACTGTATCCACGGTCCAGAGAATACACTCAAGGTCAAGATCGTTACAAGCTTTAATCGTCTCTTCGTTGAAAGCACCGCTTGGGGGCGCAAAGAGGGTGACCTCTTCTCCTAAAATCTCCTCCAAAACAAGCTCGCTATCTTTAATTTCTTTTAGATTACCACTATAATCAAGGACACTGTGATCCTTATGACTATAGCCATGATTACCGATTTCGTGAGCTTCTTTGGCCACTGCTGTAACAAGGTATGGGTGATTCTCGGCATACCGTCCTTCAAAGAAGAAAGTCGCTTTACTGTTACTCTCTTCAAAGGCAGCAAGAATCGATGGTAGATATTCTTCACCCCATGCCACATTGACTAAAAAAGCCACTTGCTTTGAGGTTTCATCCCCTTGATAAATGGGTGCACTCGTAGTAATCGCCGGCTGATACGTTAGCAATACAGCAAATAAACCAATAAAAACAATGAATAAAACCATTCCTTTTTTTAACATAAAAATCCCTCCTGTTATACTGTATGTTTTTATGTTTTGAGGCATGAGTTTTTTTGTTTTGGCCATAATAAAAAGGGTAAGATTGTGAATAATTTGATTTTTATGGTAACTTGTGATATAATAACACTATTATTGCACGGGATGACAAATGTGGATAGGCACCACAATCGCAAGAAGAAAAGGTATGTGATACCTCTTTTTTCTGTGTGTATTTTTGGAGGATAAGATGAAAAACACCAGGCTTATTTTTTCGATACCATCACTGATACATAACTTATCGATTATTCGTAATAGTTTAAATAATACGAAGCTTCTCTTTGTTGTAAAAGCCAACGGCTACGGTGCCGGCATTATCGCCATTGCAGAGAAAGTTGAAGAAGCAAGTATTGTGGATGCCTTTGGTGTGACCCATTTGGAAGAAGGAATTCTCTTAAGAGAAAAAGGGATCAAATCGCCAATCCTTGTGATGGCTGAGGGTTTTCCTGAGAATGCATCTTACTATGGGATCTTTCAACTCATTCCCACCGTAGGGAGCATTGAAATGGCCAAGGCTCTACATGAGCATGGAAAAAACACGAATACAGTCATTCATTACCATCTAAAGATTGATACAGGCATGCACCGTTATGGCGTTAGAGTGGACGACCTTGACTCATTCTTAGAGGCATGTGCCGGCTTTGATTTTATCAAAATGGAGGGTGTCTTCTCCCATTTACCAAGTCCTACGAATACGACTTTCACCCATCGTCAAATGGATGATTTTAATAAAGCAATAGACAAAGTAAAAGAATATGCACATACCCCTACGTATTGCCATATTTTAAACAGTGAGGGGTTTCTTCTATATCCCGATAAGAAACTGGATATGGTGCGAATCGGCAACTTAGCTTATGGCATGAATCCGAAGAATCTGAAGACGACACTTCCCATTGTGAATCCATGGACTTTACGCACCTATGTATCGAAAGTAAGCACCGTCAAAAAAGGGGAGCGCTATGGCTACGGTCAAAAACGTAAAGCAAAAAAAGACATGACTATCGCCGTACTACCCATTGGTCATGCCGATGGATTTATGCTAAAGCCCGTTGATCAACCGGCTTCTTTTAAAGAGGCACTGAAGATGGCCACAGGCGCTTTTGCAAAGTTTTTTGGTTTTGTTATGGATACGGTGCAGTTGGAAGATGGCACGAAGCTTGCGATTTTAGATAATGGTGCAGTACAACAAACAATAATAGATGTAACAGATAAAAACATAAAAGTAGGAGATCCCATTGAAGTAAGAATGAGGCGTTTTTGCCTTAATCCTATGATCGAGAGGATTTACCAAGAAGAAGGTGAAAAAGTATGATTCAAGTAACAACACTCCCCAGTGGACTTAAAATCGTAACAGAATACATTGATACTGTATATAGTGCCACAATTGGTATTTGGGTGAAGACCGGCAGCCGTTTTGAAAGTGATCAAGAAGCCGGTATGAGCCACATGATTGAGCATATGCTTTTTAAAGGAACAGAGCAAAGAAATGCAAAAGAAATCGCAGAAGCGGTGGAGAAAATCGGTGGAATCTTTAATGCTTTTACCAGTCGTGAGTATACTTGCTACTATACAAAGACCATGGGCAACCACGGTCTTAGTATGTTAGAATTATTGACTGACATGATTCAGTGTTCGAAGTTTGATGAAAATGATGTCCTAAGTGAAAGAAAAGTTGTCTTAGAAGAATATAAGATGTATGAAGACAGCCCCGATGATGTATCCATGGATTTGGCCACTCAAATCCTTTTTGGCAATCATCCTTTAGGTAGAAATATTGTAGGTATTCGTAAAGTCATAGAAGGATACAACAGAGAGAAGCTTCTGTCGTACTTTAAGAATCACTATACACCGGAAAACATGGTCATTAGCATTGCCGGTAATTTTGATCGTGATGCGCTCTTAGAATATATTGAAGAAAAATACGGAGCATTACCTAATAGTCAAGGCAATAATACCATTCAAAAGCCAGAATACTCTTTTGGAAAACAATTTGCCACCAAAGACATCGAGCAAACCCATATCACAATCCTTGGTCCCGCACCAAAAAAAGGCCATGAAGATTATTATGCCTTCGTCCTTGTGAATAATATTTTGGGTGGCGGCATGAGTAGTAGGCTTTTTCAAGAAGTGAGAGAAAAGCACGGCCTATGTTACAGCATCTCCAGTTTTCAAAGTAGCTACTACGATACCGGCAATTATGGTATCTACGTGGGTACCGGTGGTGAAGATGGAGATCAATGCTATGAGCTGATCTTAGATACCATTCAAGAACTAAAAGAGCAGGG
>CAYJGI010000009.1:15616-18455 GCA_964369705.1 uncultured bacterium | reverse complement strand
TACTCTGCACGGCTTAGGGAGGGCTCCTTCTAACTCAATGCGCCCAGCGCTTTGCAAGAATATCGCCGTCATGCCGATACCATCTTCGATCTGAGGGAAATTCCCATAGACCTCAATGGGTGGCAGGGGCGTAGAAGATTTTAAATAAAACTCATCGCTGGGGAAGATGATCTTGCGCTCTTTCTCCACTTCTTCAATGAGGGTTAGTACTTCTTTACATTCTTCTCCCGTAAAGATGGAGAGGGGCACTAAATGCTCCCTGTGACACGTCATCCCTAAGGGGACAACGGCAATGGATAAGATTTTCCCTCTGCCTTCTTCTTTGCCGTTGAGGCTTAAGAGGTCTTTGAGTGTTTTTGTTAATTGTGCTCCGTCATTGTAGCCCTTTACGAGGACAATTTGGCAGTGTACATCAATGCGATGGCTTAATAAATACTCTAACTGCTCTAAGATGAGGGGTGCTTTCTTGTGGCCTACCATCTTTTCACGGAGCGCACCATCGGTGGTATGTACTGAGACATAAAGGGGCGTCATGCCGTAGTCTGCAATTCGCTGAAAATCAGTCTCACTCACATTGGTTAAGCTTAAGTAATTACCAAAGATAAAACCTAAGCGATAGTCATCATCTTTAAAATAAAGGCTCTCTCTCATTCCCTTAGGCATTTGATCCACAAAGCAAAAGATGCATCGATTGTGGCACGATCTTTGCTTTGACATAAGGGGATTCTCAAAAACTAAGCCTAAGTCTTCTAAACTGTCTTTCTCTACCTCAATAGAAAAAGTCTCTCCCTCTTCATCACAAAAAGTAAGGAGAAGGTTTTCTTCTGCTATTAAATCCTTATAATGGATAACGTCGATAATCTCCGTGCCATTAATGGTAAGAAGAGCGTCACCCTTAAGAATCTCGCCTTCTTCTGCAATGGAGCCTTTTACAATATCTATGATTTTGTGCACGGGATCACCGCCTTCTTCATCGCTCAAACTACAACAAATATTATACCATACTAAAGTCTAAATGAAAAGCATGCAACGGAGGATGTGCCTTTACTTCAGCATAATGAGAGCCATCATGCTGCCTGTTTTGCCTTTTTCTTTTCGATGGGAGAAGTTGTGATCTACGGTACAAGAAGTACACTCTCTCAAAAAAACAGTGTTCTCCGCCAATACGCCTTCTGCCTTTAATTGTTCTGCTATAATACCCCATAAATCAATATGGTACTTGATTTCGTTCTTTTGTTTGATATAGTCTTCGTAGCCTTCAAAATGGGCTACGGCATCCATCTCCACTTCAAAACAGCAAGGCCCTATACTCTGCCCTACGGCAACTAGGAGTTCTTCTCTTCTCGACCCATAGGTCTCTATCATGGCTGAGATCCCTTTTCCTACGATGTTTTGAGAAGTACCTCTCCAGCCACTGTGTATGGCACCGATGGCTTGATGCTTCTTATCCAGTAATAAGACTGGGATACAATCGGCATAGTAGGTAGCAAGGGGAATCCCCGGCACATCGGTAATGAGCCCATCGGTATGGGAGAAGTATAGGGGATTTTTCAGCCCCGTTCCTCGATGTTCTTCCCTGACGATTCCAATATTGGCGGTATGTTTTTGCTCTGGAGCCACAATCTCATGGACGGGAATCTTCAGTGCTTCCGCAAAGATGCGGTAATTCTCATCGACGTTTTCTTTCGTGTCTTTTTTGCCATAACCAAAGTTAAGGCTCTCCGTTTCGCCGACACTGACACCGCCTAAACGGGTGCTGAATCCATGGTGTACTAAGCCACTGTCTGTAAAACCATCTACCGTATAATAGACAAGGGATCCTTCTCTTTTCGTTGAGAATGTTAACATACGCTATTTGCCTCTTCTTCTGATTTTTTTAAGTGCTCTTTGAGGTAACTTTCTTCAAAACCCATGGATAAGCGGTACCAATGTAGCGCACCATCAAGGTGTGCCCCATTTGATGTAAAGTCTTCTATGGTTTTATTGATTTCTTTCAGGCTTTTTTTGAATGCGCTGTAGTTGCCGCCTAAGTGGAAAGCACGGAGAAGAACTTGTCCCATACTTTCGTCGCCTCTGGCTAAGAGGCTTTGTACTTTAGACCATTTAATGCTCTCAATGCCAAAATCTATTTTTTTGTGTTTTAAGTTTTTTTCTAAAAATTTTGCTTTTTGTTGTAGGCTTTTTTCACCATCCATATCTTCCCGCTCAAAAGGCGTAAAAGGCTTGGGGACAAAGGGATTCACGCTCAAGGATAGGGATTTTATGGGGTATTCATGAAGGAGCCTCATGGTGAGGGATACAATAGCCTCCAGGTCTTCCATGGTTTCTCTGGGTAAACCGATCATGTAATAAAAACGAAATTTAGAAATACCTTCCTTAAGAGCCATTTCAATGGCTTTCTTAATATCTTCTTCACCAAATCCTTTGTGAATCCGAAGGCGCATGGAGTGGCTACCCGCCTCGGGGGCAATGGTGAGCGTCTTATGGCCTGAAGCTTTCAGCCCTTTCAGAAGGGGTGGCGTAAGACTATCTACGCGAAGGCTCGCCACGCTGAAGGAGATGTTTTCCTCTTGTAGATAAGTGGCCAATTCATTAATATGGGGGTAGTCGCTGATGGCAGCACCTACAAGACCCACTCGCCTCTGATTATGCTCTTTTTTGATGATTTCTTTTGCCGTGTTAAGGGGGAGCGTTCGAACCTGTTTGTAACAGTATCCCGCCATACAAAAACGACAATTTCGATTGCAACCACGGCTAATCTCCAGTAAAAACATATCGCCAAATCCCGTATGGGGCGTCTCGATATAGCTCATAGCAGGCTTTAAAGAAAGATTATGGG
>CAYJGI010000009.1:10737-15606 GCA_964369705.1 uncultured bacterium | reverse complement strand
AAGAGCTGTACTAAGGCACATAAATCCCCGGCACTTTGGCTACTTCCCGCAAAAACACGTCTTTCCCTTCTTTATAGTATTCATCATACACGCTGCAGAATGACGGCAAGCTGTCCTCTCCTTCTCCCACGAAAAACACGTCTACAAAATCAGAAAGGACAAAGGGGTTGAACGTCATGCAAGGCCCACCCATGACGATGAGGGGATCTTTTTCGTTTCTTTCTTCTCTATGTAATTGAAGCCCCGTCCTTGACATCATCCACAAAAAATTCAAGTAATCCAGCTCAAAACTGACGCTAAAACCAATAACGTGGAAGTCCGATAAAGGTTTACCCCTTTCAAAAGATGTGATGATGTCTTTCTTCTCTTCCATTTTATCTTTTAATACATCGGGAGGCATAAAACAGCGATCACACCAAAAGGCAGTCTCCGTCATAATGGTATCGTAAAGGGTCAAAAAACCAAGATTGGTCATGCCCACTTCATATTCATTGGGATAACACAAAACAAAGCGATGGGCATCTCCGCCCTTGTACGCTTTGAGAGGTCTTTCTTCTTTTTGTAATGCTTTGTTGTATTCTTTTAATTCCCACATGGTAAAATATCACCCCATTATAGGATACACTATTGACCACTTATTCCTCAACCCTTATTTGCGACTTTTTGAGATCAATAAAAATAAAATCTTCGCCTAGCTTTACGACTTGTTCCATAGGGATTAATAGGTCGTCTGCTTTGCTGAAGATTCTTCTTGCCGATTGATTCTCGATCATAATGGCGGTTATGCGGCCATCTCGTAAACTGATTTCCACATCTTTGACAAAACCTAATCTTGTCCCTTCGGAAACATCGATGACTTCAAGTTCTTGAATTTGTGATATGTGCATATAAGCTCCTTTCGACTGCTACAGGTTTGTTTGGTTATATCTATGTATCAAAAAGCCAAAATAGACTGGCTTTTTGTTTTTTTCTTCTAGAAAGAAACGTTTTTTCTCATGTGAAGAAGGGCTGTTTTTTCTAGTCGACTGACCTGGGCTTGACTGATACCGATTTCTCCCGCTACTTCCATCTGCGTTCGTCCACAAAAAAACCGTAAGTGAATGATTTGTTTTTCTCGATCCGATAGTTTTTTGAGGGCATCTTGAATGGCGATTGATTCCACCCATTGACTGTCCTTGGTTTTTTCATCATTGATTTGATCCATAATGAGTATGGGATCACCACCATCATTAAAGATAGGCTCATACAGAGACACAGGGTCTTGTATGGCATCCATGGCGAGGACAATTTCTTCCGGTTTAAAATCAATGAGTTTTGCAATCTCTTGTATCGTCGGCTCTCTTTGGAGCTTTAGCGTCAGTTGTTCTCTCGCAGTGAGTGCCTTGTATGCAATATCTCTAAGGCTCCTTGATACACGGATGGGGTTATTATCCCTAAGATACCTTCTGATTTCGCCGATAATCATAGGCACGGCGTAAGTGCTGAAGCGGACATTCTGTCCAAGATCGAAATTATCAATGCTCTTAATGAGTCCCACACACCCCACTTGGAATAAATCATCGGGATTCTCGCCTCGATAAGAGAAGCGCTGTATCGTACTGAGGACGAGCCTTAGATTCCCCTGTATGAGGGCTTCTCTTGCATTTTCATCGCCTCTACCCATGGCTTCGAAGAGTTCTACCATTTCTTTATTTTTAATAAAAGGGAGTTTTGACGTATTCACACCGCAGATTTCAACTTTTTGCATCTTTCCACCTCTTTGTAGAATAGTCTTTGTAAGAAAAGTATGACCTAATCTTAAAAAGTTATTCACTTTTTTAAATCATCATTTTATCCATCTCTTTGCGAAGACGAATGATGATCTTCTTTTCTAACCTTGAGATATAGCTTTGGCTGATTCCCAGCATCTCTGCCACTTCTTTTTGCGTTTTTTCTTGGCGATGATTGAGGCCAAAACGAAGTTCCATGATCTCTTTTTCTCTTTCGCTTAACTTGGTCATAGCCATAAAGAGGAGTTTTCTATCCACTTCTTTTTCCAGGTCACCGAATATAATATCGCTATCGGTCCCAAGGACATCACTGAGAAGGAGCTCATTGCCATCCCAATCCACATTGAGGGGCTCGTCGAAGGAGATTTCGCCTTTGGTCCTTACTGAGCGCCGTAAAAACATCAAAATCTCGTTTTCGATACATCTTGAAGCGTAGGTGGCAAGCTTAATCTTCTTCTCAGGATCGAAAGTCCCCACCGATTTAATGAGGCCGATGGTGCCGATGCTTACGAGATCTTCTAAGGCAATCCCCGTATTCTCAAACTTCTTGGCAATGTAGACCACAAGCCGTAAATTATGTTCTATCAATGTGTTTTTTACTTCTTCATCACCGGCCATCATTCTTTGCATTAGTTTTTCTTCTTCTTCCCTCGTTAAGGGAGAAGGCAGCACCATATTGCGGCCAATAAAAAAAATCGAATTCTTTTTCTTCTTCCCAAAGAATAACCTGCGAATTTTTATCTTTATTTTCTGCACCCAAGACCCCATTTTGTACCCTCCTCTTTTTTTTATAATCCATTTACCATGCCTAAAAGCCCGTTATAATGATCATCGGTTGATAAATAACCATCATAAAGACCGATGACGATATCTTCTAATTGCCTAGACTGAAGGCCTTTAACAAAGCGAACCTCATCGGCTTTAATCCCGATCATCAGACTGTTTTCGTTTCCTAAAGAGTCGTAGGGGATCAGTCGAAAACGGGTGGATAGACCCCCTTCGATTAAGTCATTCAAATCATTACTGTTCTTTACTTTTTTTACGATATCAATGATACTTTGGGGAATGATCTTTTGAATAGAATCGATCTCTGCCACAAGAACCGGTGCTTTAGAAATCGGCTCTACTAAGAGATTGCCGGAGTCAATAAAAGTCCTCAACTTTTCTTCTTTCTCACCAATACGAATAGTAAGTGGAATAATGAAGCTCTCTGCCTTTAAAAGCCGTTGAAACTTCTTTAAGCAAAACTGGGTAAAAAGTAGTAAAAGCACCCCCGATAAAACAAGTATCCACCATGGAACATAGGGCGTCCCCACCCAGAAAGTAGCACCGGTGAGGCCATAAATCGATTGATTGAATGATAGCATCATCATAACTACGCCTCCTAAAGCTACAGATATAAAGAAAAAATGAAGAGCACTCCATAAAAAATCAAGAATAGAAGTCGGTGGATAAGCAATGGCTACTAATAGTGCTGTGAGTAACACTCTGGGCGGTAAGGTATTCAGACCATAAAAATAAAGTGATAACACAACATACAAAGCCCCAAGGGCTGCGGCAATAAAAAGCCTCCCCTTACTTGTTTTTTTGTGAATGAATTTGCCGGTCACAAAAAGGATTATGATATTCATCAAGAGATTCACAACAAAAACAATATCTCCATAAATCGTCAAAGCCTCACCCCTCCGTGTAAAAACATTCTACACAAAATTGTATGCAAGCTTTGTTACTTTTTGTCCGATTTATTATAAAAAATTGCACAAAAAAAACAGAGCTTTCGCTCTGTTTTTACAGGATATGCGTTTTCTGATAAAGAAAGTAATTAAAAACCGCTGAATATGTCTGTTTATTATTTGTTTTTCTTAAAACGCAGTGCCGCAGGAATATCCGTCACCGTAAAATCAGGTGATTCCATGTCAAGACCGGGTAGTAAATCTTTGTACTGGGAGATGGCTTCTCTTTTTTCCATGGGATCTTCTTGGGGTTGTGTTTTTGTATTGGTCGGTTTTGCTTCTGTTGTTTCTGGTTTTTGGAGGCCGGGGCCATTCTGGAATCCCGTTGCAACAACGGTGATGGCCACATTATCTTTCATGTTTTCGTCGTAAGCTGTACCCAGCATTACCAAGGCATTGGGATCTGCATATTCTTCGATGAGACCCATGGCTTCGCTAACTTCCATTAAGCCTAAGGAATTATTGCCGGTAAAGTTGATGAGAATATGGGTAGCGCCTTTAATGGAAGTCTCAAGTAATGGACTTGTAATGGCTTGTTTTGCCGCCATGACTACACGATCTTCTCCTTGGCCTACGCCAAGGCCCATATGGGCATAACCCTTGCCTGCCATGACTGTCTTAAGGTCAGCAAAGTCAAGGTTAATAAAACCGGGGGTTGTAATGAGATCAGAAATACCTTTAATACCTTGGAAAAGAATATCATCTACCATTTGGAAGGCATTTTGTAGTGTCAGCTTCTTCTCCCCTAATTGTAGCAGTTTTTCGTTGGGTATAACGATGAGGGTATCAACTTTATCCGATAGCTCTTGAATTCCCTTCTCTGCAGCTCTCATTCTTACAGGTCCTTCAAATCTAAAAGGCTTTGTCACAACGCCTACTGTAAGGATGCCCATTTCTTTGGCTACTTCCGCAATGATGGGCGCACCACCGGTACCGGTTCCGCCACCCATGCCGGCAGCAATGAAGAGCATATCGGTTCCGCTTAAAAGCTCTTGTACTTTAGAGCGACTTTCTTCGGCGGCTCTTTTGCCAATCTCTGGATTGGCGCCGGCGCCAAGACCTCTTGTGAGTTCTGCACCGATTTGTAATCTGTTTTCCGCAAGGGATTTATCTAATTGCTGGAGGTCTGTATTGGCCGCTACAAATTCAACGCCTTTTAAGTTTTCACGTACGATACGATCTACGGCATTGTTACCGCCACCACCGACTCCAATTACTTTGATATTTACTAATCCTGTCATAATTTATCCTCCGTCTCCAATTCTAGAAGTATTCCGAAAAGAATGATTTCACTTTTTGTACTAAACCATCGCCACTTTGTTTGGTGCCTTTTTGAGGCTTGTCCATGGTATCATAATGCTTAAAAG
>CAYJGI010000009.1:5567-10727 GCA_964369705.1 uncultured bacterium | reverse complement strand
TCTAAGTGATACGTTGCAATATCTTCAAAACCCTGTAAGTAAGTCACACCACCGCCTACCACTACACAAGAACTAATGGTAAGGGGTTGTTTTTGAAATTCACGGAGGGCTTGAGCCACCATGCCAAAAATCTCTTGTACACGGGGTTCGATAATCTCTGCTACGTCTTTTTGTGTGAGAGATACTCTTTGTTTGCCCATGAGTTCTACGTCTAGTGTTTTGTTTTCTTGTGCATCGGCAATGAGGGCCACACCTAATGTTCTTTTAATATCTTCAGCTTTTTGTGCTGTTGTCTTTAATAGTAGCGATAGATCACTGGTAATGTGATCTCCACCGATGGGAATACTGGTGGTATATTTAAGATTACCTTCTTGGAATACAATAAGATCAGTCATGCTTCCACCGATGTCAAGGACAAGGACGCCCATTTCTTTTTCATCCGGTTGGATAATTGATTTTTCTGCTAAGATGGGGGATACAACAATACGAATGACATCAAGGCCGGCCCGTTCTACGGTACGGACTAAGTTCTGTACACTGGTGGTTGAAGCAAGGACGACGGTGGCATCAATCTCAAGTCTTGATCCCATCATACCTTCTGGATCTTTGATGCCGGTAAAACCATCGACGATGTATTGTTTTGAGATGATATCGATGACTTGTTTTTCGTTGGGGATAGGCATGACTCGGGCTTGCGTAATGACTCTTTCAATGTCTTCCCTGGTGATTTCTCTGGTTTCACTGGTAACGGCTACGACGCCTTTTGCATCTAATAAGTCTATTTTCTGGCCGCTGAGGCTTAAAAACACTTCGCTAATCTCTGTATTGGCCATTCTCTCTGCTTGTTCAACAGCCATCTTGATTCCGCCTACAGTAGACTCAATGTCTACAATAAAGCCTTTTTTATAGCCGGTAGAAGGTCCGATGCCAACGCCAAGAACGTTGAGTTCTTGCCTTTGATTGACTTCTCCAATCACGCACATTATCTTAGATGTGCCGATATCAAGTGCTGCAATAATATTGGGTTTTGTCATCTATTACACCTCTTTCGTATCTATTTTAACCTTGCGATATGATCTTGCTCTGTGAATACACTATATTATTCTAATTATATAAAAAAACAGCTTCGGTTACAAGTTCTTTATTCACAAATTTGTATATTTTTTGTCATTTTTTATAGAAATGATTTCCATTTTTTATAATATGTTAAAAACCCAAAGGCCAAAACAGAAAAAAGGCCTTATTTAAGGCCCTTTTTCTGCTTCTTCTCTCGTAATGGGAAGACTTTGATCCATTGACGAATCATCGCCATCCTCAAGGTTATTTGGATCTTCTTCACCGATGGTATCTCCCTCTTCTGAAGGATCTTCTTCCGGCGGTATTTCTTCCGGTGGCTCTACAAAATCCAGCGGCTTATTCTGCACCGCTTTTACACTCTCACCGGCAATGAGTGATAATACCAAATCATCATTTGGCGCATATACGGGATTGCCATCAAAGCGAAGATCGATGGTACCGCTATTTGTTCCATCTTTTTGGACTTCCAGTAAGATGCTGTAGAGAAGATCCATTTTATAGTGAATATCATTGGATTCTCTTAAGACGGCTTTAATGCCATAGGTGGTATAAAGGACGCCATACCCCTCATCAAAAAGGCGTATCTCCGATAAAGAAGGGGTGACTTGTCCTTCTTTGGCGCCTTTTGCAATCTCCAGTCCAAAGGCGAGGCGGTCTTCATCGAGCACCGTGATTTTTTCTCCCAGTTTCATGTCGACGACACTGATGCCACTTAGAATCATTGTATTGTCAATGGATAAATCTTTCTTTACTTCAAGGACGTAGCCATTTTCATCTAAAAGTCCGTAGTATCCCCAGGCACTGACAATAACAAGGGGTTCTTTCACTGTATAAGTAATGCTCACCCGTTGGCTAAAATAATTTTTTGCTACTGTGACTTTGTCAATCCTTGGATTTTCTTTGAGGTTTGTAATCATGTTGGAAGAAGAAAGCAGGAAGATATTTTCATCGCTTTCAATTCCGGACCATTCTATGATATCGTTTTTTTGGTATCCCGTTCCCTCTACATCGATCCCTTTAATATTAAAAAAACCAATGTACCATAGTAAAGCAAAAAGTGCCACGATGATTGCGATTACTATAATTATTTTCTTAACCAAAGTGGCACCTCCTTCTACTTATGAATGTGTTACGCTGATTTGACCTACGATTTCTTTTGCAATGTCGGAAAGATTACCGGCACCAAAAAAAATACAATAATCACCATGCTCTAAGAATTCCTTAACAAAGGGAATCATTTGTCTTTTGTTTTGTAAATAATACACTTCTTTTTGTGTAAAACGCTTAATAGAATCGGCCATATCTTCACCGTATATTCTGTAGGCGGGTTTTTCGCCGGCACCGTAAATATCTGTTACTAAGATGACGTCGGCATCGCAAAAAGCCTGACCAAACTGGTCTCTTAGTTGCAGACTTCGAGAAAATCGATGGGGTTCAAAAATCGCAAAAACCCGTCCACTGTGAAAATTCCGAATGGCTTTTAATGTTGTTTTGATCTCGGTGGGGTGATGACCGTAGTCATCCACAATGACAAAGTCTTTTTTGTGAAGTACTTGAAAACGTCGATTGACGCCACAAAATTTTTGGAGACTATGACAAATATCGTCAAAATCAATGCCTTTAAGAAGGGCAACACCCATAGCGCAAAGGGCGTTTTGAATATTATGTTGACCGGGTAAAGAAAGCGCCATTTTGCCTAAGGCATGGCCTTCGTGCAAAACGGTAAAGCGACTGCCTTCTTCGCTGTACGTGATCTCTACTGCTCTTAGGGTGGCTTTTTCGTGGAGGCCTACCGTAAGGCACTGTTTTTTGAGCTTACGGGATAACGTTTCCACTAAGCTATTATCGATACAAAGAACACTTTTTTCTTTTGTTTTCATTGCAAAACTCATAAAAGCTTCTTCAAGATCTGCCATGGACCCGTAGTAATCTAAGTGATCATTATCGATATTTGTGACGATGCTATAGCTTGGCTCACAAAGTAAGAAACTGCCATCGCTTTCATCGCCTTCCGCTATGATGAGTTCGTTTGTTCCTAAGTAACTATCATCGCTACTTTGGAGTGTTCCACCAAGGAGAACCGTTGGGGCAAAGTTTTTTTTGAAAATCTCACTCACCATGGCCGTAGTTGTTGTTTTGCCATGGGATCCCCCAATAATAATTGATTCATTGCCATTGGCCAAAGCTGCAAGCAGCGCTCCCCTTTTAATAATGGTTTGGCCCCGCTCTCTTGCAATAAGAAGCTCAGGATTCGTCTCTTTAATAGCGCTACTAATCACAACGGTAGCGCCCTCCGGCACATTGTTTGAGGCATGGCCTATTGTAATGGTCATTCCAAGCATTTCAAGTTCTTTAAGGCTTAGACTCTCTTTCATGTCCGATCCGCTTATAGCGTATGAAAGACTATGAAAAACTCTGGCTAAGGGTGCCATCCCTACGCCACCGATTCCAATAAAATGGAGTTCTTTTGCGCCTGACTCTAATGAAGAAATTGCATTGCAATTCAAATAAAAACCCCCTCTCGCTTTAATCATTCTATGCAAAGAGGGTGACTTTGTCACTGGGTTTTCTTTTTGCCTCGACTGATGCCGAGGAGGATTCCTGCGCCGACTAAACAGACCAGCATGGAGTTGCTTCCAAAACTAATAAAAGGTAATGGGATACCGGTATTGGGTAATAATCCCGATACAACGCCGATATTCAGCATCGCCTGAAAACCAATCATCGTTGTAATACCAACGGCAAGAAGCATTCCTGCCATGGAGTCGGCTTTCATCGCAATAAGATAGCCTCTGTAAATAAAGAGGGCAAAAAGTAAAATGGTAAACGTTGTTCCCACAAAACCAAATTCTTCTCCTAAGATGGAGAATATAAAATCGGTATGGGGCTCCGGTATATAGAACCATTTTTGTCGACTGATGCCGAGACCTACGCCAAACATGCCACCGGCGCCTAAAGCAAGGAGCGATTGATTGAGCTGATAGGCCGTGTCTTGAATATCGGTGGAGCCACTAAGAAAAGAGAAAATGCGTTCCATACGGTAGTCTTTGGAGAATAGTAATCCAATTCCACCTACAAGACCTAAGGCCGATAGACTGAGCATGTGCGCCCACCGTACCCCTGCGCATAGGAGCATGGCCAGGGCCGTCACTGCTACCACAAGGGCTGTGCTTAAGTCGGGCTGAAGGGCAATAAGGCCCACAATCATTCCGATTAAGAGTACACTGGGAACAACCCCTGACCAGAAGTTGGTGATTTCTTTTTGTTTTTTTTCTAAATAAAAGGCTAAAAAAGCAACCAGCACAATCTTCGCAAATTCCGATGGCTGTATCGTCTGGCCAAGGAAAGAAATCCAGCGTGTTGCACCTTTGGCACTGACACCAACCCCGGGAATGAATAATGCCACAAGGCCTACTACAACAAGAATGAGTGAGATTTTGGTGAATTTGCCAATCTTGTCATAATTGAAGTTGGCAAAAAAGATGAGTCCTACAAAACCCAGACCCACACCTAAGAGTTGTTGTTTTACAAAGTGAAGGCTGTCATTGTGGGATACGACACCGGAAACGCTACTGGCGCTATAAACCATAAAAGTCCCGCAGGCCACTAGAACGATGACTGTAACCAATAACCAGAGATCTATTTCGCCTTTTTTCTTCATGCTATTCTCCTAAATCTTGAACGAGTTTTTTGAACAAATCGCCTCTCTCTTCAAAATCGCTAAACATATCCCAACTGGCACAGGCGGGAGAGAGAAGGACGGTGTCCCCTTGTTTTGCGATACCATAGATGATTTGTACCGCTTCTTCATAGGTAGAAGCCGGTATTACCGTGACGTCCGGTCTTTTACTATGAATCGTGTTTTCGATTAATTTGGCCGTAGCACCTATGGTAATTACTGTTTTTACGAAGGTACCGAAGGCATCCACTACCTCTTCAAAGGTATTGCCTTTATCGTATCCACCCATGAGTAAGATGGTGGGTGTGTCCATGGATTCTATGGCCTTGATGCTGGCGTCTGGATTGGTGCCTTTGCTATCATTAATAAAAGTGATTCCGTTTTTCTCATAAAACATCTCTAAT
>CAYJGI010000009.1:0-5557 GCA_964369705.1 uncultured bacterium | reverse complement strand
GGGCCACTCCATAAAAAGTCAAGATGCCTTCTGTGATGATTTCCTTCGTTAATCCCATGGCTTTTGAGATGGCCACGGCGGCAAGGACGTTTTCTAAATTGTGTTTGCCCTTCATCTTAATGTCTTTTACAGAAAACAATACTTCTTTGAGTGAATCTTCTATAAATACGATTTCACCGTTTTCCATGTAGACACCCTGTGTCACCGGTTTTGTTGCATCAAAAAAATAGATTTTTCCTTTGGCATTCTTTGAATATTGCAGTAATAAGGCATCTTCTTGATTTAAGACGAGGACATCTTCTTCTCTTTGGTTTTTATAGATTCTCATCTTCGTTTGGTAGTAGATATCAAGGCTACCGTGGCGGGTGATGTGATCCGGTGTGAGATTGAGAATCGCTGCCACTCTCGGCCTGAAATGCTCAATGGTCTCCAGTTGAAAACTGCTGATCTCTACGACGTGAGTAAGGGGTTCTGGATCTTTGGAAGCTTCTTTTACAAAGGGGGTGCCGATATTGCCACAAATGCTCGTTTCTCTATCGCCCTTTAAGATGTGACCGGTAAGAGCCGTTGTTGTCGTCTTTCCATTGGTTCCTGTAATGGCGATGACGGGGCTTTTTGCGATGAGGTATCCCAGTTCTATTTCGCCGATGAGGGGGATGCCTCTCATCTTTGCTTCTAAGGGGATAGGGCTATCGATAGGCACACCGGGACTAATAACAATCAGATCCCGCGCTTCTACTAAGCTTGTAGCGACACTACCTGTCACAATCTCAACATCAACCCCTTGAAGAGACTTGATTCCTTCTTGTAAATCCGCCGCACCTTTGCTATCTGCAATGGTCACTTTTGCGCCGTTTTGCGCTAAGTATTTGGCCGCATGGGTGCCGCTTTTTGCTAGACCTACTATTAAGATATTTTTATTCACAAAATCCATATTTCATGCCCCCATTATACAAAATAGAAAAGAACTGCAAGTCCCGCTGTAATGGCAAAAAACAACGAAAAGATTTGTTTTTCCGTGAGGCCTGAGAGTTCTAAGTGGTGGTGGTATGGTGCCATCTTGAAAATTCGTTTGCCTTTTGTTGCTTTAAAATACAAGACTTGTAAAGCTACAGAAAAAGTCTCCCATACAAAAACAAGCCCAACAAAAGCCACATAAAAATGGGCCCCCGATAAAATCGCAGCAATACTTAAAGCACCACCTAAAGCAAGGGAGCCTGTATCTCCCATAAAAACTTTGGCAGGATAAAAATTATAAATCAAAAAACCAACGCAGGCACCGGCAATAGTCCCTGCAAAATGGGATAAATCATATAAGTGTAATTGCTCCATAAAAAAGACAAAAAACACAGCAACCACAAGGCTGACGCCGGAGGCCAGGCCATCCAGTCCATCGGTGAGATTGACGGCATTGGTCATTGCAATTAAAACAAACATGGTAAAGGGAAACCAAAACCAACCAAAATCAATGGCCTGATTAAAAAAAGGAATCATCACTTCTGTATTACTACCGCTGACATAGTAAGCGCCTACGGTAATGAGAAGGGCAAGCACAATTTGCCCCAGGAGTTTTTCTTTGGCTCTTAAACCCATAGAGCGTTTTTTGATAATTTTGATAAAATCATCTAAGAAACCAAGTCCGCCATAACCGATAACGGTAAGGCAAAGCAAAATACCAGTCTTATTAAAACCAACAAAAACCAAAGTACCAATCACGATACCGATCATAATCATGATTCCGCCCATGGTTGGTGTTCCTTGCTTTTTTAAATGACTTGACGGACCATCATCTCTGACCATTTGTCCAAATTTGAGACGCCTTAATAAAGGGATGAGAATAGGTGCTGAGATTAAGACCATCAAAAAGGCGGTGATTGTTGATAAGTATAAGAGCAGGTTTTCCATTTTACGACTCCTTTAAGCTTTCTGCAATCACTTCAAAATTCATGAATCGTGATGCTTTAATGAGAATAAGATCTTCTTCTTTTATCCACGTCTTAAGTTGCCTAATCAAATCATCCATACAATCGGCGAGGTAGATGTTTTTATTGTCCATACCGCCCATCATGGCACCTAGGGCATAGTGCTCTTTCTTACTGCCCATGGCTAATAGATAATCCACACCGCTTTCATGCAGTAGTTTTCCTACGGTGGCATGGGTTTTGTTGGCATATTCCCCCATATCCACCATATCACCTAAAACGGCAATTTTTCGTTTTGCTTTTTTTAGTTTTATATAATCTAAAGCAGCTTTCATGCTGTCTGGGCTTGCATTGTAACAATCATTGAGAATGGTGGTCGATAAAAGTCCCTTCATCAGCTCCATCCGTTTTCCCGGGAGTTTTACTTCTAAAAGGGCTTTTTGAATGTCTTTAGCCCGAATGCCAAAAAGATACCCAAAGGTAATGGCGCATAGGGCATTATAAATATTGTAAGATCCAATTAAATTAAGACGATAGCAATCTACGCCACCCTCATAAGTCACGGTAAAATCAAAGCCTTTTTCATCTTCTGATAGTAGTTTACCACGGTATTGACCTTTTTGTATGCCAAAAGCCACTTTCTTTGGTGATATGGAAGTATTTCCCATCACTTGATTTAATACTTCTCCATCGGCATTGTAGATAAAAACCTTCGTCGCATCCATTGATTTTAGGATCTCAAGCTTTGCCATTGCAATGGCTTCTTCGCTTCCTAAATTCTCAATATGGGTCATACCCGTCTGCACAATGGCAGCATAGTCGGGCAGTCCAATATGGGTAAGGTATTCAATCTCACCTTGGTGATCCATCCCCATCTCTAAGATGCAAATCTCTGTCTCATCTTCCATGTTTAAGAGTGTGAGAGGTACCCCTAAATGGTTGTTGAGGTTGCCTTCATTACAATGGGTTTTGTATTTTTGTGACATGATGGATTTTAAGATTTCTTTCGTCGTTGTTTTGCCGTTACTTCCCGTTACTGCGAGAACCGTCTTGCCCCATCTCCTGCGGTAATGCCCTGCCAGTTTTCCAAGGGCTATTGTGGTACTGTCCACCAAAACAAAGGGACATCCCTCAGGAACTTTACCTGCGTCCTCAGTTAAAGTAATGGTTGCGCCTTTTGATATGGCTGCTTCTATATAATCATGTCCATCTCTATTTGTACCTTTAATGGGTACAAATAGAGACCCTGTTCTTACGGTGCGGCTGTCGATACTAACGCCGGTCACAAAAAGAGAGGCTTCTTCACCATAGGCTTTTCCTGCTACAGCTTCAGCCAATTCTAATAGGGTATATTTCATAAAATCACCTACTGCTTAAGTATTTTTTTGCTTCTTCTCGATCATCGAAGTGGATTTTATAATTGCCAAACTCTTGATACGTTTCATGGCCTTTGCCGGCAATGAGGATAATATCTCCCGGTCTTGCTTCCAAAATGGCAAATCCAATGGCTTCACTTCGATTTTCAAACCAAAGGTATGGTTTTTTGTGGGTTTTGGCCCCTTCTACAATTTCATCAATAATATCTTTAGGATTTTCACTTCTTGGATTATCGGAAGTAATAATGGTTAGGTCTGCAAGCCTTGTGGCGATTTCACCCATTATTGGCCGTTTTGTGCGATCTCTGTCGCCGCCGCAACCAAAAACAACAATGACTCTGTTTTTTCTGAATTCCAGACAAGTTTTAAGTACATTTTCCAGAGGATCCGGTGCATGGGCATAGTCCACCACCACTGTAAAATCATCGCCGGGATTCACAACTTCAAATCGGCCATCGATCCCCTGTACACCTTCTAAGGCTTCCTTAATGACCGCAAGGTCAATGCCTTCCATCACCGCTACGGCAATAGCGGCTAAGCTATTATAAACGCTGAACATACCCGGTGTATGAATCGTCATCTCAAGGTCTCCCACCGGTGTTTTTACCACAAAATCAGAACCATCTAAATGATTGACAATATTCACAGCACGAAAATCGGCTTCTTGTAAGATGGAAAACGTCTTATGGTTGCCTTTTGTTTCTTCAAAGAGTCTCTGTCCGTAGGAAGAGTCCACATTGATTAGACCATACTGATGGGGCATCTCGAATAGTTTTTTCTTTGCTTCGTAATAGTGCTCCATGTCTACATGGTAATCCATATGATCATGGGTTAAATTCATAAAAACAACACCGCAAAAATCCATATGAGCCACCCTTTTCAGGTCTAAGGCATGGCTGCTGACTTCCATGATAAAATGATCTTTTCCTTTGTTCAGTAATTCATTTAGCATGGATTGTAATTCAAAACTCTCCACAGTCGTTCTCGCTTGATCAATGACTTGATCATCATACTTTGTGCCATTGGTCCCCGAGAGGGCGACTTGCCTGTTGGCATGCTTCATAATCTCCCAAATTAAGTGGGTCGTTGTCGTCTTTCCTTTGGTTCCCGTCACGCCGATGACTTTCATTTTTTTGGAGGGGTGACCGTATAGGGATGCCGAGGCTTCCGAAAGTGTTGTTCTGATATCGTTACTGACGATATAATCGATTCCGCTTTTTTTGAGTTTTTCTTCATCTTCGCCAATAAGAAGCTTTGCACCGTTCTTAATGGCTTGGAAGATATATAAATGACCGTCGGTCTTAAATCCTCTAATACATACAAAAGCACTGCCTTCTTTGACTTTTCTGGAATCTATTGTAATGTCTGTTATATCGTGATCTTCATTAATATTTGCATGAGTATAGCTGAATTCTTTGATCCATTTAGAAGGTTTCATCGTAGGCATCCTTTCTGTAAGTTAATTACTAAAAGTGACTTCAATGACAGTACCGGCGGCAACTTCTGTGCCTTGCAATTGGCTCTGAGCCGTAGCAAATCCACTTCCGTTAACGACAACTTTAAGGCCTAAAGCTGTTAACCATTCACTGACTTCTTTGATGGTTTTGCCGGTAAGGTCGGGCATGATGACACCCTCTTCTTCTCTGCTTCCCATAAAGAGCGTCACACTACTTCCTATGGGAAGTTCTGATGTACTACTGGGGTTCTGGCTGACGACGATCTCGCCTTCACCCTCTATCACCGGTTCAAAACCTTTGTTTTGTAACACGTTGATGGCTTCTGTTTTTTCCATATGGCGTACTTCCGGTACCGTTTCTGTTTTCGTCGGTACAACGGTGCCGATGGTATGATCGATTTCCATGTTCATATAATTGAGGATTTCTGCCATCATAGAACCAAACATCGGTGCCGTAACACCACCCCCTGTGTAACTGTATGCAGAGGGTTCGTCTACGGTAATGAGTAAGGCGATTTGTGGATTATCCATGGGTGCTGCTCCGATAAAGGAAGCAACATACTTACCGTCAATGTATTTTTGAGAAGTACCGGTTTTTCCGCCGACTTTGTAGCCTTCTACTTGTGCCGGTGTCCCTGTGCCGTTCTCGACGACAGAATAGAGCATATCTCGCATGATTTGCGAGGTTTCTTCGCTAATGACTTGACGTACGACTTCAGGCTCATTATCTTCTAAGATGGTACCGTCTTTTGTTGTCATGGTATCCACAATATAAGGCTCTAATAAATATCCACCATTAATCA
>CAYJGI010000008.1:13373-19082 GCA_964369705.1 uncultured bacterium | reverse complement strand
AAAAGACGTATTAGTAGTTGCTTGTGATCCTGACACCACTACTTTTGACCCTCATCGTTCTTACGAAATGTACGGTCAAATGGTTCTTGGTGATGTCTATGACACATTATTAAAAATGGAAGCCGACAATATCGGTGATCCAAAACCCGGTATTGCTACAGAGTGGACTGTATCTGACGATGGTTTAGTGTATACTTTCCAGCTTACAGACGAGGCTGTATTCCACTCCGGTAACAAATTAACTTCTAAAGACGTTGCTTGGTCTTTCATGAGACTAAAGAACATCACATCCAGCTCTGCTTCTTTCTTAGCAGCAGGCATCGTATCTATCGACACACCAAGTGATTATGAAGTAATCATCACTTTAGATGCTCCTGATTCATCTTTCCTTTCTAAATTAACAAGAACTTTCTACATCGTTGATAGTGAAGTGGCTATTGCCAACGGCGCTGACTCCAGTGTAGATGCCGATACCAAAGATACTGCACAACAATGGTTCAACAGCAATTCTTGCGGTTCCGGTCCTTATAAGCTTGAGAGCTTTACTCCTGACGTAGAAGTCGTAATGGTCAAAAACGAAAACTACTGGGCAGAAGAAGCTTCTGTAAGCAGAATCATCATTAAAGACCTTCCAGATCCAAACGTACAAAAGCAAATGTTATTAAAAGGCGACATCGACATCGCTCTTAACTTAGCAGAAGAGCACGTAGCCGACTTAGACGGTAACGATGCAGTTAACGTTACACGTACTGCCAGCTTTAACATGATGTACTTAGTTGCAAACATGGATGAGGAGTTCTCAGGTCCTATGGCCGATGAGAGAGTTCGTCAAGCTTTATTCTATGCAATCAACTTCGAAAACATCAGAGCTGCTTGCGGTTCCGGTTCTGTTACACCTTTCTCATTCATTCAAGACGGTTTTGCCGGTGCTCTTGAGTTTGAAGATGTAAGAGATATTGACAAAGCAAAAGAGCTTCTAACAGAAGCTGGATATCCAGATGGCGTGTCTTTTGTTCTTGAGACTTCCAGCATGGCAACCGATGGTATTCCATGGGCTACCGTTGCTCAAATCATCCAGAACGACGTTAAAGAAGCCGGTATCAACATCGACCTTCAAGTTATTGACAACCTCATCATCAGAGAAAAAGCCATCGCCGGTGAAATCGGTGTTGCTTTAAGAGGTTGGGGTCCAGACTACCCAGATGCTTTAACACAGCTTGCTTTCTTACCTGGCCAAAAATCTTCCGGCGCAGCCAACTGGGATGCTGAAGATGATCCAGAACTTGCAGGATGGGCGAACGAAGTTAAGACTTTAACCGACTTAGCTGAGAAGAATGCAATGTTAGCAGACATGCAAATCAGAGTTCAAGAAACAGCTCCTTTCATGTATTTAGTACAGCCAAGTAAAGTTACCGCCTTCAACGGCGACCTTGAAGGTGCTGAGTACCTACCATTTGGTCTATTGAAATTCTCTAATATGAGCTACAAATAAACAACCCTCATATTGAAAGTAATCATTCGGGAGAAGAGATCTCTCTTCTCCCGAACATAAATATGTGGAGGAGGGTGTAATAAATGGCATTACTTTCTTATATTGTAAAACGCTTAATTTTTCTTGTCTTTATCATTATCGGGATTACACTACTGACTTTTACCGTATCCCATACCATACCCGCCGACCCTACATTAGCTTTTTTAGGGGAGACGGCACAGCAAGATCCTGAGATTGTAGCGGCATTCCGCGCAAAATGGGGTCTAGATCAACCTTTACCACAGCAATACTTAACTTATATTTCTAACCTTTTCTTAAAAGGTGATTTCGGTTTATCCATTCGTTCTCAGCGGTCTGTTACAGAAGACCTAAAAGCCTATTTCCCGGCGACGCTGGAGCTGGCACTCTTTGCCGCCATCGTAGCCAGTACCCTGGGCGTTATTTTTGGTGTTATTGCGGCGCTGTATCGTAATAAATGGATAGATCAGCTACTTAGAGCCGTATCGGTTATCGGTGTATCGGTCCCCGTCTATTGGCTGGCGCTTATTGCCATCTACATATTCTACTTTAAACTGGGATGGGCACCTAGCCCGGGAAGACTCTCTATGTCGATGACGGCACCGGAGACGATTACCGGCATGTATTTATTAGATAGTTTACTAACGGGCAATTGGCCTGCTTTTAAAGATGCTTTTAGCCACATTCTACTCCCCGGACTTGTATTAGGTAGTGCCCAGCTAGGTCTTATTATTCGTACCACAAGAACCAGTATGCTGGAAGTCTTAGGAGAAGATTACATCAGAACTGCCCGCTCAAAGGGACTTTATGAGCGTATTGTTAACTTCAAGCATGCTTTAGGCAATGCTTTGATTCCAACCATTACTGTTATTGGTATCGGTTTTGGTAACCTTCTTGGAGGATCTGTATTGGTCGAACAAATGACGTCTTGGCCAGGTGTAGGGCGATATGCATATCAAGCTACCACAGGAATGGATTTCCAAGCTATTATGGGCGTTACCGTCTTGATTGCCATCAACTTTGTATTAATCAACTTAGTTGTTGACGTCTTGTATGGTTTCCTAGATCCGAGAGTGAGGTTAGAGTAGTATGAGTACCAATACAAATATTGAAAAAAACGAAATCAAAAATCTCAGAAGGGCAGAATGGAAAAGAAAGTTAAAACCCCTCAAGAATAATACACTCTTTTTTATTGGTGTTGTATTACTTGTAGCTTGGATTTTTATCATAATTTTTGCACCTCTAATTGCACCATACCATCCAACTGACGATCAAAACGTCATTGATGGTAAGTATTTACCCCCCAGCAGTGAGCACCTCTTTGGTACCGACAGCTTAGGACGTGACGTCTTTAGCCGTGTGGTGTACGGCGCGAGGATATCGTTACCCTCTGCCGTTGTCGTTGTGGTATTCTCATGTATTATAGGCGTGACCATTGGCGCCGTAGCAGGATATATCGGGGGTAAAGTCGATGAAATTCTCATGCGTTTTACAGACCTTATTTTAGCCTTCCCCACGATTATTTTGGCCATGGCCATCGCGGCGGCTTTAGGAAATAGCCTTACCAATACAATTATTGCTATGCTTTGTGTTTGGTGGCCTCAATACGCCAGGGTAATGCGAAGTCTCGTTATTTCTTTAAAAGAAAGCGAATTCGTTATGGCAGAAAACGCAGTTGGTGCAAGCCACAGAGAAATTTTATGGACAGATATTTTACCGAATACAATCGGTCCAATCGTTGTTTTGATTTCGATTGACTTTGGTAAAGCGTTGCTTATGGTATCCTCCCTAAGCTACTTAGGTCTTGGTGTAACCCCTCCAACACCGGAACTGGGTGCCATGGTTTCCGAAGGCTCTAAAGCAATGAATTACTGGTGGATCGGTACTTTCCCGGGACTTGCAATCCTCACTATGGCCTTAGGTGGCAACTTTATCGGTGATGGTTTGAGGGATGTCCTTGATCCAAAATCAAGAAAAACAATCTAATCACAGCAACTATAAAAAAGCATCGCCTATTAGGCGATGCTTTTTTTCTTTGTGCATGATGACAGGGAAAATGCAATATACTTTATAGGGTACAAGTGGAAAAAAACGAAATGCCACTATACGCCTTCTAATTCTAAAAGCGCTACCTTCAGTGGAATTCCTGCACCAAAGCCCACTAAAGCACCGTTTTTGCCGATTACACGGTGACAGGGGATGGCTAAGAGGATGGGATTCTTGTTGCAAGCGCCACCGACGGCCCTTACGGCTTTTTCTCGATGGATCTTCTTTGCAATATCGCTGTAAGACTGTGTCGTGCCGTAGGGGATTTCTGTCAGTGCTTTCCAGACCATACGCTGAAACTCGGTACCTCTTGGAGACATAGGGAAGGTAAATTCTTTTCTTCCGTGATGGAAGTACTCAAAGACTTGTTGCCTCACTAGGGATAAGAGGGGTGTCTCTTTGTATTCTTTAAGGGGGAAGGCGGGCTCCTCAGAACCTAAGTAGATGAGGGCACCTTCTTCTTCTACTGCGGTGAGGGTTTTGCCAAGGCCTTCTATGGTGATGTAGTAATTCATGTTGACAACTCCTTTTTGTAAAAATTATAACATAAAAAACATAAAAGCATAAAAAAACTTACTAATGTCAAACAATAAGTAATCATTATCGTGAAATGATATTTCACACTTGACTTACCTGATTCATAGGAGTATAGTATAAACAAAGCATAGGCTTGTTTATAAGTCGATAAAAGATTGTTATTTTATTAACTTTTTTTGCTGGTGAATTTATTATTATATTTTATTTTTTATTGGTTTGATTTTGTTTCACAAGGAGGAAGTACGAGAGATGCTTAAGTACATTTTGACGAGGATTTTAACCGGTGTGGCAGTCATCTTTTTGGTGGCAACTTTTACGTTTTTTTTGGCAAGGGCAATGCCCGGGGGACCTTTTACCCAGGATAAAGTATTACCCGATGCCATCTTAGAAAACCTCAATGAGCGCTACAACTTAAATGCACCACTGTGGGAGCAATACGTGGATTATATGGTGAACGTAGCCAAATTTGACTTTGGCCCGAGTTTTCGTTATCAATCGGAATCGGTGAATGACATTATCAATCGAAGCTTCCCCATATCGGCAACGATTGGCGGATTAGCCATACTCTTTGCTTTAGTGCTGGGAATTCCTGCGGGAATCCTGTCTGCCTTAAAACAAGGTAAGTGGCAAGACAATCTATCAAAAATCTTAACAACATTACTCATCTCCATACCGGGCTTTGTTTTGGCTTCGGTGCTGATGTACATATTTGCCTACAAACTGGGATGGCTGCCGCCGGCCCTATGGGGCTCCGTGGAGCAAGCCATCTTACCGGTGACGGTCCTGATGGCCTATCCTTTAGCTTATATTAGTAAGCTTATGAGAACCAGTACCCTGGAAGTCTTAGGCAATGACAATATTCGTACGGCAAAAGCAAAAGGAATGAGAAGGATGTCGGTCATCTATATTCATGCCTTAAAAAATGCCCTACTACCCATCGTGACGGTAATGGGTCCCATGATTGCCGGTATCTTCACCGGTAGCCTTGTGGTCGAAAGAATCTTTGCTATTCCCGGCCTTGGACAGCATCTTACCACGGCAATCACCAATCGTGACTATACGATGATTATGGGTGTTACCGTGTTTTATGCCATGATTCTAACGGTGATGGTTGTTATCGTCGATATTGTGTATGGATTTATTGACCCAAGAATTAAAGTCGGCGGAGGTAAAAGATAATGGAACAGACAAAACGCTCTTTTTTACCCCTTCCCGATCAAGAAAAACAAAAACTGCAAGAACAAATTCGCCCCAGCATTGGTTTTTGGAAAGATGCGTGGATGCGATTAAAGAAAAACAAAGTTGGTATGATTGGATTATACCTCGTGCTACTAATGATTCTTTTTGCTATTATTGTCCCCATGGTGAGTCCCCACTCTTATACGGAGCAAGATTTTAGGAGTGCTTACGGCAAACCAAGCAGCGAGTATTGGTTTGGTGCCGATGAGCTGGGACGTGATGTGCTCGTCCGTATTGCTATGGGCGCCAGGGTTTCTTTAGCCGTTGGCGTAGCCGCCAGCATAGTGGCCCTTTTAATCGGTGTTATTTACGGAACCACATCAGGATACATCGGCGGTAAAACCGACAATATGATGATGCGTGTCGTTGATATTATT
>CAYJGI010000008.1:12059-13363 GCA_964369705.1 uncultured bacterium | reverse complement strand
ACCGTCCTTCCAAGGGGACTGATTAACGTCTTTATTGTCATTGGCGCCACCAGTTGGCTGGGAATGTCTCGCTTAGTCCGCGGTGAAGTCCTCTCTCTCAAAGAAAGAGAATTCGTCTTAGCCGCCAGAGTCTCCGGCGTGTCTGACTGGCATATCATGGTTCGCCACTTAATTCCAAACGCAATGGGTCCTATTATTGTATCCCTGATGATGAGTATTCCCGCTGCGATTTTCTTAGAGTCCAACTTGAGCTTCCTTGGACTTGGTCTATCGGCACCCATGTCTTCATGGGGAACCATGGCCAGTGAAGGGATTAACTCCATTAAGAGTTCACCTCACCTGATATTCTTTCCTTCGCTATTTATCAGTTTAACAATCCTAGGGTTTAACTTTTTGGGCGACGCACTTCGAGATGCCTTTGACCCGAGAATGAGAAAGTAAGGGGGAAGTGAAAATGCCAAATGTAGAACTCTTAAAAGAATTAAATATGAGCGGAGCAGAAGCGAGATCGGGAGATCCTGAAGTGATCCTTAAGGTAGAAGATCTCAGCACTTCTTTCTTTACCAAATTTGGAGAAGTAAGAGCTGTAACGGAAGTGAGTTTTGATCTTAAAGAAGGGGAAGTTGCCGCCATTGTGGGAGAATCTGGAAGCGGTAAGTCGGTAACGGCTTTATCCATCTTAAGACTCCTCTCTTATCCAGGAGAGATTGTAGGCGGTTCCGTATCTTTCTACGATACCGACTTAACAAAACTCAAAGAAAGACAAATGGAAACCATTCGGGGAAAACAAATCAGCATGATTTTCCAAGACCCCATGACCTCTCTGAATCCCGTTCTTACCGTGGGATATCAATTGACAGAAGTATTAAAAAGGCATGAAGGCATGTCTGCCAATCTCGCCATGAAAAGAGCAGCAAAAATGCTGGAGATTGTGGGTATTTCCAATCCGGAAAAACGCTTAAAGCAGTACCCCCACGAATTCTCCGGTGGTATGCGCCAGCGTGTTATGATTGCCATGGCCCTATGTTGTAATCCAAAGCTCCTCATCGCAGACGAGCCGACGACGGCCCTTGACGTCACCATACAAGCCCAGATTATGGATCTCATGAAAGACCTGAAAAACGTCTTTGGTACTGCCATTATCCTGATTACCCACGACTTAGGTGTGGTAGCGGGTATGGCCGATAAAGTGCTTGTTATGTATGCCGGTAAAGTTGTTGAGATGGCACCGGTCAAAGACTTATACAAGAATCCAAAGCACCCTTATACATGGGGACTTTTAAATGCAATTCCAAAGCTCAACC
>CAYJGI010000008.1:11003-12022 GCA_964369705.1 uncultured bacterium | reverse complement strand
ACTGCTCTCTATTCCCGGTCAGCCGCCGGATCTACTCTTTAATGACGATAAGTGTGGTTTTTGCAGTCGCTGTGAATTTGCTATGGAAGTCTGTCAACAAGAGGCAGCACCCTTTGTGGAAGTGGGAGAAAACCATTTTAGCCGTTGCTGGCTCAATCACCCCGATTGCCCCACATCACTGAATAGGGAGGTAAAATAAATGTCTAATGAAATTGTGACAAACAACAAACTCCTGCAAGTCAGAGATTTGAAAATGCATTTTGACGTAGATAAGCGCATGATAGGAAAACATACCCTATTCCTAAAGGCCGTGGATGGCGTATCCTTTGATATCGAAAAAGGCGAAACCTTAGGTCTTGTAGGAGAATCGGGATGTGGTAAGACGACCCTCGGTCGCTCCATCATTAGGCTTTATAAACCAACGGGCGGTCATATCTACTTTAATGGTCAAGATATTGCAAACCTATCGGAAAAAGGTCTCGCTCCCTACAGAAAACAAATGCACATGATTTTCCAAGATCCTTATGCATCCCTGAATCCCCGTATGACGGTGGCAGAAGTGGTGAGTGAACCTATTAGAGCCAATCTTAAAGTCAGTGATAAAGAGCGACGGGAAAAAGTGGCAGAACTACTGAATCTTGTAGGCCTCAATTCAGAACAAGCCATGCGTTTTCCCCATGAGTTTTCCGGTGGACAAAGACAGCGTATCGGCATTGCAAGATCCTTGGCGGCAAGCCCTGAGTTTGTCGTGTGTGATGAGCCCATATCGGCCCTTGACGTATCGATTCAAGCCCAGGTCGTCAATCTCCTGCAAGACTTGCAACAAAAACTAGGCCTTACCTACTTATTTATCGCCCACGACTTATCGATGGTAAAGCACATCAGTAATCGTGTAGGCGTTATGTACTTAGGAAAGATTGTAGAGCTTACCACTTCGGCACAGCTTTACTCCGGTGCAAAGCACCCCTATACGAAGGCACTGATGACGGCCATACCGATCCCCGATCCCGAAGTGGAAG
>CAYJGI010000008.1:9479-10963 GCA_964369705.1 uncultured bacterium | reverse complement strand
ATGCAAAGGATATTTGTAAAGAAGTCATGCCCACAATGAAAGAAGTGGAGAAGGGGCACTTCGTGGCTTGCCACTTATTTGAATAAATCAAATAAGAGAGATGCTTCAAGCACCAACTAAATGTAGCGATAAATGATAAAATCACTGTATTTTGTCATTTGAGCATATATAATTTAGTAACATCAAAAAATATTTTTTTAATGGAGGACAACAAATGAAAAAGCTACTTGCACTACTGTTAGTTCTAGTAATGGTTCTTACCGTAGGCCTTGTAGGTTGCTCGAACGGCGATACAGAGCCAGACGGTGACGACAATCAAGGTACCGGTGATGACAACAATGGTGGCGATACCACCGCTGTAGAACAAAAAATCACGATCAATGTAGGCGATCCTGCAACAATGGATCCTCTGCACCAAGCAACAACCAACGAGAGTTTTATGGGTACTCAATTATTCGAAGCCCTCGTTACTTATGATCCAGATGGTAACGTCGTAGGTGGCGTTGCTGAGAGCTGGACAGTATCTGACGACTTAATGACTTATACTTTTAAATTAAGAGAAGATGCAAAATTCTCTGATGGTACCCAGATTACCGCAGACGACGTTGTATATTCTTACAGACTACAGGTAGACCCAAGAGAAGCTTCTATCTATGGATGGATGCTCTATGATCTTAAAGGCGCCGTGGCAGCCAGCCAAGTTGATCCTGCTGACGAAGCAGCCGTTGAAGCAGCCCTTGAAGCCTTTGGCGTAAAAGCCATCGATCCTCAGACAGTAGAAATCACCAGCGAATACGTGGTTCCTTACTTCTTAGACTTAATCACCTTTAAGACATATGGTATCACTTCTAAGGCCGTTGGCGAAGCCAATCCTAATTGGTACCAACAAGCTGAAGGTTATGTATCTTCCGGTCCTTTCATGCTCGAGTCTTGGACTCCTGCAGATAGAGCCGTATTCAAGAAGAATCCCCATTACTGGGATGCAGAAAACGTAACCCTTGAGACCATCGAGTGGACCTTTGTAAGCTCTGCTACCACAGAGATCACCATGTTCGAAACGGGAGACCTTGATATTACTTTCGGTGTTTTCCCACCGGCTGAGCTTATTCGTTTAGACAACGAAGGCATCTTAAAGACACAAGACATCATCATGACTCGTTACCTTGCAATCAACGTAGACGAAGACCTACGTCCTGATAGCCCACTTACCAACAAAGACGTACGTCTTGCCCTAAACTATGCAACAGACCGTGAAGCTTTTGGTCAATTACTCTATAACGGTATCGCAAGACCGGCTCTTTGGTTCGTACCTTACGGCATGCTCGACAAAGCAGCAGGCAAAGACTTCCGTGAAGTTGGCGGCGACTATGATGTAAGTTACAACTTAGAGAAAGCAAAAGAGCACATGGCGTTAGCCGGCTATCCAAACGGCGAAGGCTTCCCAGGTTTTGAGCTTCTTTACACCACCGCAGAAGCAAATCAAA
>CAYJGI010000008.1:3050-9469 GCA_964369705.1 uncultured bacterium | reverse complement strand
CATACGTAGAGATGTGGGCTGAAGCCGGCATCACCAACGTTACTTTAAGAAACGTAGAAGGTAAAGTTAGAACTCAAATGCGTAATGATGGCGACTTCGACATCACCATGGGCGGCTGGACCGGTGACTACCTCGATCCATTAACTTTCCTCGACCTATTCACCACAGGCAACCCACAAAACGCAGGCCGCTACTCTAATCCTGAGTTTGATGCACAAGTACAACTTGCAAAAGAAACCATCGAAGATGAAGCCCGCTATGAAGCTCTTCATAAAGCAGAGGACATCCTCATGGAAGACATTCCTTTCTTAGTTGTAACTTCTGAGCCAAGACCATATCTACAGAACGATAAGTTGAAGGGCGATATCCGTAACGCCATCGGCACCATCGATCTGAAATATGCTTACTTAGAAGCATAAAGGCAAAATTATAAAAAAACAGTGCCTATAAGGCACTGTTTTTTTATCATATATCATTAAGAATCTTGAGTTTAAGACAAGAATAGCATATAGTAATCAAAATGCATACTGAACAAGACAAAAAATAAAGTAAGAGGAAATTCATGCAAAGGATATAAAGAATGTATAAAATATTTATAGACGGCAGTGCCGGCACAACGGGCCTACGAATCGTAGAGAGGCTTTCGAAACGGGAAGATATCAGCCTCATTCTCCTAAGTGATGATGAGCGCAAAAACATTGATGCCAGAATTAAGGCAGCCAAAAGCGCCGATGTCAGTGTACTATGTTTGCCCGATGATGCAGCAAAAGAACTGGTCAATCTCTTGCCAAGCACAATTCGCATATGCGATACCAGTACAGCCCATAGAACCAACGAAAACTGGGTCTATGGTTTTGCAGAAATCAATCATCATCGTAAGCTGATACAAAATGCCAATCGAGTAACGATTCCCGGTTGTCATGCCAGTGGTTTTATTGCATTAATTGCTCCACTCATCGAAAAAAAACTGCTACCACAAGATGCCAGCTTAAGTGCTTACTCCATCACAGGATATACCGGCGGTGGAAAAAGCATGATAGCAGAATACGAGAACCTCGAAAGACAGAGAGAATATGGCGCACCTAGGGCCTACGCCTTAAGTCTACAACACAAACACCTTCCGGAGATGACAAAGCTCACAGGACTGGAAAATCCACCCCTTTTTTGTCCCATTGTGGCTGATTTTCCAAGGGGAATGGCGGTTAGTGTTCCGATTTTTACAAAGCAAATCAATAACAAAACGGCAAAAGATGTTGTACAAGCATTAACGGCTTACTATGAAGAAGAGCAAGGCATTATTGTACACCCTTTGAACCATGCACCGCAAAACGGGTTTTTACCGGCCAATATGGGTGCAAATAGAGATTTAATGCATATTTATTGTTATGAAAACACCAAAGAGGGACAGATACTGCTGACCAGTGTTTTTGATAATTTAGGAAAAGGAAGTTCCGGTGCTGCGATTCAATGTATCAATATCATGCTGAACTTACCGGAAAGAACAGGCCTTGAATCATAGTTTATGATAGCGTGACAGAAGAATCGACGTTACTTTATTTGTTTGATACTGCAATACGTAACAATATAAGATTGTAGCGATTGACTCTACAGTCATTGATGAATAATAAAGGAGAAGAGATGAATCAAATTTTAGGCGGCATATGCGCACCAAAGGGTTTTAGCGCCAGCGGTGTACACTGTGGAATTAGAAAGAATAAAACAAAACTGGATTTAGCACTCATAAAAAGCGACGTTTTGAGCAGTGCGGCGGCGGTGTATACCCAAAACAAAGTCAAAGGTGCACCACTGATTGTAACAAAAGAACATTTAGAAAATCAAAAAGCGCAAATGATCGTTTGTAATAGTGGCAATGCCAATACTTGCAATCCAAACGGTTATGAAATTGCAAAAGAAATATGTGAAATTGTAGCAAAACAAGCAGGCATCCATGTAGAAGATGTGCTAGTTAATTCTACCGGCGTAATAGGACAAGAACTCCTTATACAGCCTTTTGTAGAGGGCGTGCCCGAGGCTTATCGAGCACTAAGCTATACAGCCAGTGAAGATGCTGCAGCTGCAATTATGACTACGGATACTACATTAAAAGAAATCGCCATTGAATTTGAACTAGACGGCAAGATGTGCCGTATTGGTGCCATTGGTAAGGGGAGCGGTATGGTACACCCCAATATGGCAACAATGCTTGTTTTTATTACCAGTGATGTGAGCATTGACCCCACTTTACTACAAAAAGCACTTTCAAATGATGTCATTGATACTTTCAACCAAATCAGCATTGATGGTGATACTTCTACTAATGATACAGTGATTATATTGGCCAATGGTATGGCAGAAAACAAAATGATCAATAGCGAAGACGAGGGATATCATCAATTCACAAAAGCCCTACAGGTAGTGACTACATATATATCAAAGAATATCGCAAAAGATGGCGAAGGTGCCAGCAAACTACTTGAATGCATTGTAACCGGCGCAAACACCAAGCAAAACGCCCGGGATATAAGCAAAAGTGTGATCTGTTCTGATTTATTTAAGGCGGCAATGTTTGGTGAAGATGCGAACTGGGGCCGCGTGCTTTGTGCCATCGGATATACAGATGGGGATTTTAGTATTGATCGTGTCAGCGTTGTGCTTAAAAGTGCCTTTGGTAGCGTCAAAGTCTGCGAGAATGCAATGCACGCACCCTATAGTGAAGAAATCGCAGCAAAGGTACTCAAGGCCGATGAAATCCAAGTTTTGATTGACATGAACGACGGCAACGAAACCGCTACCGCATGGGGCTGTGATCTAACCTATGATTACGTTAAAATCAATGGTGATTATAGAACATAAAAAAAGCGTCTTACAAAAAAAGTAAAACAAGTCATTACACAAAATAAATCAAAGGAATCACTATGAGCGAACAAGAAAGAATCAAAACAGAACAAATGGTACGTGTGTTAAGTGAAGCACAGCCTTATATTTGTAAATACAGTGGAAAAAAAATTGTGATTAAGTACGGTGGAAGTGCCATGGAGAATACGGCGCTGAAAGCGGCCACCATGAGTGATTTGGTTACGCTTTCTCTTCTTGGATTACGGGTGATTTTAGTCCACGGCGGAGGCCCTGAAATTAATAATCAACTTATAAAAATTGGAAAAGAGCCTCAATTTATCAATGGTTTGCGCTTAACGGATGGAGAAACGATGGACGTTGTTCAGCAAGTTTTGGCCGGTAAAGTGAATAAAGACTTAGTATCACTTTTGCGGGGATATGGCGTTGGCCTTTGTGGTATGGATGGCAATATTCTAAAATGTGATAAGAAGAAATCAAACCCAGATTTAGGCTTTGTGGGAAGCATTAAGGAAGTGAATGTTACCCTCATTAATTATTTGATGGACAGTGGTTTTATACCGGTAATTGCAACTGTGGGCATGGATGATAACGGAACAGCTTACAATATTAATGCCGATACGGCGGCATGCAAAATCGCCATTGCACTCAAGGCAGAAAAACTAATTACCATGACAGATGTTGCAGGATTATTGAGAGATAAAGACGATGAAGACTCACTCATCGAACAAGTAGAAGTGGGTGAAGTAGAACAACTGATGCAAAGTGGAATCATAAGCGGAGGCATGATACCAAAAATCAATGGCTGTGTTGAGTGTATTAAAAACGGTGTTAAACAAGCAGCGATTATAGATGGTAGAATGGAACACTCTGTACTGATGGAGATATTTTCCAATAAAGGAAGTGGAACACTTTTATACAGTGATCACACAGAGAAGGAGTAGATATGAGCGTAATCAATCATAGTATCACCATGAAAGAAGATCAAGCGTTTATTGCTAATACCTATGCCCGGAATGAACTTGTGTTAACGAGGGGGAAAGGGAGCTGGGTCAATGACGAAAACGGTAATCGCTATTTAGATTTTACCAGTGGGATCGGCGTTAATAGCCTTGGGTTTTGTGATGATGAATGGGTAAAAGCCGTTTATGAACAATTACAGAAGTTACAACACATCAGTAATTTGTATTATACCGAGCCGGGTGTTCGACTGGCAAAAGCGCTGTGTCAGCGTACAAACATGAAAAAAGCATTTTTTGCCAATAGCGGTGCAGAGGCCAATGAAGGCGCCATTAAAGCAGCAAGAAAATACTCAAGCGATCAATATGGTAAAAACCGGTACAAAATCATTACCTTAGAAGGTAGTTTTCATGGTAGAACGCTAACGGCTTTAACGGCTACGGGGCAAGCAGATTTTCACAAACACTTTGCGCCTTTTGTGGAAGGCTTTGTTTGTTTGCCATCTAATGATTTTGTAGCCATGCAAAACTACATAGACCAAAACAATGATGTTTGTGCCATTATGATTGAAGTCATACAAGGTGAAGGCGGTGTGGTTCCCTTAGATAAAGACTACGTCAAAAATATTGCAGATTTATGTAAAGAAAAAGATATTTTATTGATTGTTGACGAAGTACAAACAGGAATCGGCAGAACAGGAAGTATCCTTGCCCTGGAAGATTACGGTATTACCGCCGACTTAGTGACCCTGGCCAAAGGAATTGGTAGCGGTTTACCCATTGGCGTGGTGCTATTCGGAGAAAAAACAAAAAACACTTTTGGATATTCCGATCATGGCAGTACTTTTGGTGCGAACCCCGTGGTATGCGCAGGGGGACTTGAAGTCATGAGGCGCCTTACACCGGAATTTTTGGCTGAAGTGAAACAAAAAGGCGAAACAATCAACAGTGCATTGGCTGAGCTGCCACAAGTCAAAAACATATTCGTAAAAGGGCTCATGGTAGGAATAGAACTCATAGAAGGTCTAGAAGCAAAAAATGTATTAGCAAAATGCCAACAAAAAGGGCTTCTGTGCCTCACAGCAAAAACAAAACTGCGTTTATTACCCCCATTAACGGTGACGCAGGATGAGATTGAAGAAGCTGTACGTATCATTAAGAATGTTTTGGAGGAAATGTAATGAAGCATCTATTAAAAATGGCAGACTTATCAAAGGAAGAAATCCTACAGATACTGGACTTAGCAGACGAATTAAAACTTGCACAAAAAGAAGGACGCAAGCAAGAGCACTTAAAAGGCAAAAGCGTTGCCATGATTTTTGCAAAAGCATCTACCCGTACTCGCACAAGTTTTGAAGTGGGGATTTATCAAATGGGCGGTAATGCCGTGTTCTTGAATACGAATGATTTACAGATCGGTCGCGGAGAACCCATCGAAGACACTGCTAGGGTTTTGGGGCGTTATTTTGACTGTATTATGATCAGAACCTTTGCACAAAGTGAAGTAGAGGCACTGGCCAATTATTCGGGCATACCGGTGATTAATGGCCTCACTGATTACGCCCATCCATGCCAGATACTGGCGGACTTACAAACCATTCGAGAATACAAAGGTTCTCTGGAAAACCTAAAACTCTGCTATATCGGCGATGGTAATAATGTAGCCAATAGTTTAATTGTAGGCGCCATTAAGGTGGGGATGAAAGTGGTAGCCGTTTGCCCAGAAGGCTATTATCCTGACCAAGAAGTTATTGATTTTGCCAATGCAAGTGGCAACTTTACCATCATGAATAACCCCAAAGAAGGTGCCGTTGATGCCGACGTACTTGTAACCGATGTTTGGGCAAGTATGGGTCAGGAGAGTGAAGTGATAGAGCGAAAAATCGCTTTTGAAGGATACCAAATTAATGAGGAGTTACTTCAACTGGCAAAACCCGATGCCATGGTGCAGCATTGTTTGCCGGCCCATCGGGGCGAAGAGATCACAGCAGAAGCCTTTGAAGCCCATGCCAACGAAATCTTCGATGAAGCAGAGAATCGTATGCACGCACAAAAAGCAGTGATGGCCATTTTGGTGAATCAATCCTAAAAGTCCCTCTGTACAGCGTACCGAAGTACATTCCATGGAATGAGATGAATTGTAGAAGATATTCATCTCATTTTTTTTATTTATTCTTAAGAGAAATCCCTATCCCGATGATAAAAAAAGATAGGAAAGCCACTTCTCCCATGGTAGAATAAAGGTAATCATATTTTATGGATAAGGAGATCAAACAATGAAAAAAGTAGGCGTAATCGGTATTGGCAGTATGGGTGGAATGATGCTGGAGCAGTTTTTAGAAAACGGTGTAGTCACAAGAGATCACATCTGGGCCAGCAATCGCAGCGCAGGGAAGTTTGTGCCTTTTACTGAGAAGTATCAAGATTTTCATGTAGGGAAGAACAACTTAGAAGTGGCAGAAAACAGTGATGTGCTTTTTATTTGTGTGGAGCCCCCTCACATGGAGAGTGTATTAGAAGAAATCAAGCCGGCCCTTAATTCAGAGAAGCATTTAGTATCGATTGTGGCTACGGTGACTGTCGATGTCATGGAAAAAACGCTTCCCT
>CAYJGI010000008.1:0-3040 GCA_964369705.1 uncultured bacterium | reverse complement strand
TGCCAAGTCACCAAAATGTCACCGAACCTCACCAGCAAATTAGGTCATGGTATTTCCCTCATCACCTTTGGCAGTAATGTTACTGAAGACAATCAAGACTTCTTACTCCAAATCGTCGATAGTTTCGGTATGACGGAGGTGGGTTCGGAAGAAGATATGAATCTCCTGGGTAAAGTCACAGGCTGTGGTCCGGGGTTTGTTGCGGCTATTCTGGCGGAATATATTGCAGCTTCTCAGAAGCTCGTCCCCACTGTGGATCCAAAAACCATCGAAGCCATGGTCATGGAGACACTCTTAGGCGATATCAAGCTGATGGAACAGCGCAATATGACCCTTCCGGAGATTGTAAGGGGTGTGGCCACAAAGGGTGGTATTACAGAAGCCGGTGCCAATTCTCTGAAGGAAGATCTCCCTGCCGTCTATGAGAAGTGCTTTAGAACAGCCATTGATCGCTCCAATAACTTGACGGCGGAAATGACTAAAAAATACTTGGGATAATTTTAAAAAAATCAAAGAAATAACGCACCAAAAACCACGTGATGCCCCTTGCAAAATAGTACAAGCAAGGGGCATCTTTCGGTATCTTTCTCTAAGCTATAAAATCGATTGCAAATAATCGAAGCAAAGGGGAGACGATCTATATTAGTAAATACATACAATTTATTTGATAAAATTGAGAAATACCCTAGAGGGTATTTCTGTAAAAAGCAAACTGATTTATTACTAAAAGCAACGGGCTTTCTTGGGTCAAATTAAATTATAAATTCAACAGCAAACTCCGTACCCTTGCTTTCAACACTTGAAACCCGAATTTTTCCCTCGTGCAAATCTATCGCTTTTTTAACTATAGATAAACCCAAACCGTTGCCTTTGGAGGCTCTTGAGATATCAGTTTGATAAAATTTTTCAAATATTTTTGGTAAATCTTCGTCCTTTATAAAGCCGCCTGTATTTGAGATAGAAAATTGAATTTTATTATCATCTTTTGTTAATTTTACAGAAATTGTTCCATTGTCATTGCAAAACTTCACTGCATTTGAAATTAAATTCTGCCAAATATGAGAAAGTAAGTCTTCATCCCCATTAAAATCGATTTCTGCTAAATCGATGTCTAAATCAAGATTTTTGTCACTATATTCATTTTCATAAAGTAATATCATCTCACGAATTTGCTCGTCAAGGGAAAAACTAGATTTATTCAAAATAATTCTGCTGTTGTCAAGGGTGGAAAGTAACAAAATATTACTTGTCATTTTGGTAAGTCTTTTTGAATTAAATAAAATGTGATCTGCATAATCTTCCATCTTTTCAGGTGGAAGATTTTTATTTTTAAGTAAAGTTGCATACCCTTCAATGGCAGCTAATGGCGTTTTAAAATCGTGGGAAACACTGTTAATAAAGTCGCTTTTCATCATCTCATTCATAGCTAAATCTTTTGCCATAAGATTAAAGTTATGTGCCATATCTCGAAGCTCAAGAAGATTGCTTTTTTCATCAATTGTTAATATATAAATCCCGTTTGCAATTTATTTAGCCGCATTTTCCAATTCAATTATTGTATTTATAGCATTTTTGCTTAGAAGTTTTGATGCAATAGTTCCAGCTGTAGCCATTAATAAGACTGCCACAATCAACCTAAATCCAGGACCACCCCTGAACCTTAAATCGAAAGGTATAAAATTGTTTGCTAAAATAGCAAGTGGAATAAAGATAATTAGTATAGTAAAAATAGAAATTGAAAAAACAGTGCTCATCTTGATTTTTTTATTTCTCACTTTTCCACCGCCTTATAGCCAAGACCTCTTACCGTTGCAATTTCAAAATCTCTATTTTCTTTGAATTTCACTCTTAATTTACTGATATGAACATCTAAAGTATGTTCGGCCGATTCGGTGTCTACTCCCCAAACGTAGTCCATTAATTGTCGCCTTGTGAAAACTTTGTTTGGCGAAGATACTAATTTAAAGAGCAAATTAAACTCTTTTTGAGGGAGTTCAATTTTTTCAGTTTCACTTGTTACAACTAAAGTATCGGCATTAAATTCAGTATTTTTTATCTTAACTATAGTATCAGATGCAATTTTACTTCGCCTAAGAAGCGCTTCAATTCGCCATACCATCTCATTGACGTCAACAGGTTTGACCATATAGTCATCGCTTCCTGCTCTAAAGCCTTGTCTTTTATCCTCGGGAGTTCCTTTAGCGGTAATTAGTAAGACAGGCATTTCATATTTAGCCTCACGAAGACTTTTAATAAACTCAAATCCGTCCATTCTTGGCATCATAACGTCGGAAACAATCAAGTCAATATGCGTTTGGTCAAGTACATCAAAAGCATCAATTCCGTCCACGGCGCAAATAGCATTATATCCATTATCGCTTATCACAGTGTAAAATAATTTTCTTAATTCTTCATCGTCTTCTACTAGTAAGATATTTATCATAATAATGCTCCTTTTGAATGGTGTTTTCTTGATTATATATTGTAGAGATGAAAGATTCAATAAAATTTGAAAACTTGAGACTCAGTTGAGGTTGGCTTGAAGTAAAGTTGAAATTATATTGTTACATTATGCACAGAAATAAGAAAGGAAACTAAACAATGAAAAAAGCAAATAAAAGAGAAATTATCATTCACGGCTGTATTATTGTTATGGTAATAATACTATTTCTATTAAGTTGGGTATCAATACCAACTTCGAAGGATTTTAGAAATTATGACATATCTACTTCAATTTCACAAAATGACATAGCTTTGCAAGGCGGAGATTTTAATATAATTGAAGTAGCAAATAACATTGCTGACTCCAGAGATGGACGTGTGCTTGCCGATATGCTTATTAAAATTGTAATTGTCGGAATACCAATAATCACAATAGTATGCTTACTGTCCTTTATGTTCAAAAAAATCAAAGGAAACAGTACCACAAAATTAGGTTATATATCTTATAGTTTAATGTTAATTTATAGTGTTTCATTTGTAGTAATAACAAGTATTATAAATAGTACTATACATAGCAGTGTAGTAGAAAATATATCTG
>CAYJGI010000007.1:10920-19550 GCA_964369705.1 uncultured bacterium | reverse complement strand
ACTGGTAGAAGATGATGAAAAACTCCGCCGCCTAACGAAGGCGTACTTTATTAAAGAAGGTTACGAGATTATGGAAGCTGAGACCACGGAGGAAGCGCTAACTAAATGGGGCCGAAAAATCCCGGACCTCTTAGTCTTAGATATTATGCTACCCGATGGAACCGGTTTTGATCTCCTCAAAGAAATCAGAAAGACGAGTAAAGTCCCCGTCATCATGCTAACAGCAAGATCCGATGAAGGCGATAAGCTCCTCGGGTTTGAACTAGGTGTCGACGATTATATGACAAAACCCTTCAGCCCCAAAGAACTCTTAGCCCGCGCTAAAGTCATTCTTAAGCGAGGGGGAAAACTCATCGACCACGAAATCATCAACATTGCCCACCTTAAGATTGATCACTCCGCAAGGCGGGTATACGATGAAGATGTAGAGACAGAACTCACCTTTAAAGAGTACAGTCTCCTTCTATATTTTATAGATAATAAGAATATTGCCCTGAGCCGTGATCAGATTCTAATGAATATTTGGGGCAGTGATTTTGATGGTGATGATCGCACCATCGATGCCCACGTAAAATCCCTACGCAAAAAAGTACCGTCACTGGACCGCATGATCCATACGGTGAGGGGAGTGGGATACCGCTTTGAAGCAGAATAACATGAAGCATAAGCTGGCCAGGGTTTTCCCAAGACTTGCCAAAACAGTCAAAAAACTAAGGGCCAGATGGCAAGGCTACAAGAAAACCATCTCCGCCAAAATCCTCTTAGGTTTTACCGTGTTAATCTTTGTGGTAATGGTGACACAGACTTTAATCCTCAATTATACTTTAGAATACGCTTTTATCGATAAAAAAGTCCACGACTTAAGGGCAGAGATGGCTCGCATCGATGAAGAAATGGACGGATATTATACGGAGATTGGCCTCAGTCAGTACTTATCTAAAGAAGCCCTCACCTTAGGAGGCGTTATTCTCATCTATACGCCCGGTGACAATGTGTTCTACTCTTACCCCCACAACTATGGCGATGTTTTTGTGACGCCGGAAGATTTTTGGAGTAAGCACCAAGACACGGAGCAACGGTTTTTGCAGACTCAAGTGAAAGAGAGTGAAGAAGAAGGATTAGAGTGGCTAATTTGCAGTTACTTAATGGACGATGATCGTTGGCTCATTATTGAGATTCCCACAGAATCCCTCCAAGTCTACTCCGGTATGATGCGATTTTTTAATGTATATATTCTCCTATCGGTGGTGGCCATAGGCCCTGTGCTTTCTATCTGGATCAGCCGTAAGATTGCAAAACCGGTAGTGGAACTCAATCATATCGCAACAGAAATCCAAAACCTCAACTTCAACATTCGTTACAAAGGTACAGAAAAAGACGAGATCGGAAGCCTTGGGCGCACCTTCAACGTCATGAACGAGCGACTGAGTGCGTCGATGACCCTTCTAAAGCAAGAATTGGCGAAGGAAAAACAATTAAAAGACTTAAGGCGCCAATTCACCGCCCAAGTCAGCCACGAGCTGAAGACGCCTATATCCATTATTAAGGGCTACGCCGAAGCTTTAGGTGACGATATTCCCGATACGCCAGAAGAAAAAGCGTACTACCTTAACGTCATCCATGAAGAAACGGAAAAAATGGACAAGCTCATCATGGGACTTTTAGAATTATCAAAACTCCAAACGGGCAATTATCCCATCGAAATCATCGTCATAGATTATGTGCCTTTTGTCAGCGATATTTTGCAAAAGTACGAAAAACTTTTCCAAGAAAACGATATGGCGGTGTCTTTCTCTTATCCTGAGGAGACGGTCTACGTAGAAGGTGATGGATTAAAGCTGGAACAAGTCATCACCAACCTCTTAAATAACGCTATGGTCCACGCCTTAGGAGGCAGAACCCTTAAAATCACCGTAGATATACTGGATGATGAAGTTCGGACAACCATCTATAATGAAGGAAAGCACATTCCCGAAGAAGATATTCCTTACTTATTTGAGAGTTTTTATAAGCGCAAGAATAGCCCGGGATCTGGACTTGGATTATCGATTGTAGAAGGTCTTCTTGCCCTCCATCAAAGTCAGCCTACCATCTCAAATCAAGATCAAGGGGTAGCAGTCACCTTCTCTTTAAGTCGCTACGACTTAGATAGAGCAAGAAAGACAGAAGGCGACTATATCGATGTGTAACCATGAAGAATTAACTATGAAGAATTTAAAGGAATAGTCAAACAAAAAGAAGCGATGATAATCATCGCTTCTTTTTGTTTGGGTGATGGGGTCATTGTGATTAATCGATGGATTCCAAAGTAACGATGAGTCTATGCAAGGTTTCTTCTATGGCGGGATCTCGTACCAGAACGACACCTACCGGTGCACCATTTGATAAAGTATTAATTTCGTACACAAAACCTTGTATTTCATAGTGTGTATGCATCTTTACATCGGCTATGGTGGCATTGAAAGTACCTGAGTAATACTGTAATGACTGTTTTGCATTTTCCAGCTCTGAAGAGAAAATCTCAAAGGAATGGCTGGCACTAACATAAGCGTGTAAGAGGTTTTGCAATACTTCTGTGGGCATGGGGATCCATTCTTCTTCACCAGTTAACTCTACATCAATGGAGATTTTTTCGATGGTGCCGCCTTCCGTCGTCGTAAAGGCTAAAGGGGGTGTAATAATCTGCATCTTGCCACTGGGCATGGCTTCTAACGTATAGTAGCGATTTTGCCATGTACCATGATCGGTAAGATAATGGGCCGAACCGCCAACGGCTTCCAATCGGTTGTAGCGGTGAAGATAGTTGTAATTCTCCGCAAATTCCACCACTGTAAGGTCTCCTCTATGGGGGGGTATGGCACCAATCATAGGTAGAAAATGATTGGCGATACCCAGGCATGCGATGACGGCAATATGAATCGGGATACGGTACCATTTTTTTGCTTTATGATAATAGATGATGTCTTCGTCCCAGCGAAGAATATCGCCTCTAAAACATACTTGCATACTGGCGATACTTCTCCAGAAATAGATGAATGGAAGACCGAGTCCCATTCCGTAGAAGAAGACACGGAAGGTACGGCTTAGCCCTTGATCATAGGTGAGAGGCGTCCCGTCCTTTTGCTGTACATAAAAACCAAAGATCCATTTACCCAGTGTGGTGGAGTACCGCTTTAATAAAAAGGGCTCAACAAAAATCATGATAATATAGATAATTGCTGCATCCATCAATCCTTCTAAGGATGTCCGTATGGTAGGATTCACTTTAATAACAAAGGTGAGGATAATACGGTACACAAAGAAATAAAGTCCGAGGTCTACGCCCCTGGCAAAACTACGGCGCCATGGCATAGACACGTAAGGCATGGTATCGGTTTGGGTGCTTTGCTTTACTCTTTCGTAGGTTTTTGGATCTTCCTTTGCCACTTCTTCTAAGTGGTTTAGGTACCGAGGGGCATCAAGACTCACATAATCGGAGCCATCTAATTGCAAATGGGTATAAATCTCCATGATTTTTTTGGAGAAGGTCATAAGTTCATCGAGGTTTTGCTTTTTTTCTGTCAGGGCTTCAGAAAAAGAAATTTCGTTTTTTTGTAAGTTCAGAATCTCATCGATGGAAAAATTAAGTTGACGGAGGAGTTTTATTTTCTGTAGATGGAGGACATCTTCTTCACTATAATCACGGTATCCATTATGACTACGAAGAGGGAAAATCAGCCCTTGATCTTCATAGTAACGGATATTACTTCTTACAAGTCCCGTTCGTTGTTCTACTTCTTTAATTGTCATCGTTTTCACCTTCCTTTTGTTACAGCATAAGGGGTAAAGCGACTTTACAGTCAACTGTTTTTTAAAAAAAGGTAAAATTTTACACCTTTAGCGCAGAAAGATAGGCTCTATACATCTACGACAGATAGCTAAAGAATCACATCTTTGTGCAAAAAATCAGACAAAGTCGTCACGTCTTTGACGATTCTTTGAAAAGCGTCTAAAGAGAGGCTCTGATGGCCATCGGATAATGCTTCCTCCGGATTCTCATGGACTTCTATCATGAGGCCTTTGGCCCCCGCCGCAATGGCGGCCATTGACATGGGTGCAATGAGATCCCGCCTTCCCGTGCCGTGGCTTGGATCTACAATCACCGGTAAGTGGGTTAATTCTTGTAATAAAGGAACGGCGCTGAGGTCCAGGGTATTTCTCGTCATCGTCTCGAAGGTACGAATCCCTCTTTCGCATAGAATCACGTTTTCATTGCCACCGGAGAGAATATACTCGGCGGCATTCAGCCATTCGCTGAGGGTACTCATCATTCCCCGCTTCAAGATGACGGGTAGTTTTGATTTGCCCACGGCCTTAAGGAGGGCTGTGTTTTGCATATTACGGGTACCGATTTGCACGATATCGCCGTAGTCTTCTGCAAGGAGAAGCTCTTCTTCACTGAGGATTTCTGTCACCGTGGGGAGCCCTGTGAGAAGCCCCGCCGCCTTGAGGGCAAGAAGCCCATCTTCTCCAAGCCCCTGAAAATCATAGGGGTTTGACCGAGGCTTGAAGGCACTGCCCCGAAGGACATGGACGCCCATGTCTTTGAGTTTTGGACCGATGGAGAGCATTTGTTCTAAAGATTCGACGGAGCAAGGACCGCCAATGATGACGGGTGAATCTCCGCCAAAGGTGGCGCCTTTGACTTTGATGATGGTGTTGTCGTTGGTTGTTCTTTTATACTTCATGAGGTCACTCTCCTTAAATTATTTTTATTGTAGCATAAAGGAGGGTCAAAATCTATAAATAGACCTTGCACTTTTACAAAAAAAAGTCAATAATAATAGAAAAGGGGGCGATCATCCATGGCCGATGGCATCAAAGGAAAGAATCACAAAAAAATATGGGTACTGAATGGTCCAAACCTCAATCTTCTCGGTATCAGAGATCCTTTAAAGTATGGCGTAAAGACGTATGAAGACGTAGTCAGGGAACTAAAATCAGAAGGAGAACAACACCTGGCAGAAGTCTACTTCTTCCAAAGTAACCACGAAGGCGCCTTAATCGATAAGATCCATGACATCATCTTAGGGGAAGAAGTCCACGGAATCATCATTAATGGCGGTGGCCTCACCCACCCCAGTATTTCTTTAGGCGATGCCTTAGAATCGGTCCCGTGCCCCATTATTGAAGTCCACATCAGTGACATCTACAGTCGAGAGCCCTATCGCCACCATTCCTATATTAAGCCCCACACCATAAAGCAGTATGTAGGCCATGGCACCGATGGATATCTCTTAGCACTAAGGCACCTTCTTCTTAAAGCTTGAGAGAATGAAGGGATATAACGCTCTACTAAAAAAGTGATGCATCATATCTAATAAAAAAACCAAAAATATAAAATAAAAAGCATAGGAGAATCAACATGACCATCTTCAAGAGACCACTGGATCACATTAATTTAGCCGTACCGAATTTAGAAAAAGCCGTAGATTTTTATACGAATACCATGGGATTTGAAGTGACCCATCGCTTCAAAAAAGACATGGAATTCGTCTTCATCACCGATGGCAATCTCACTTATGAACTACTGGAAAACCCTTCCCTCAAAGAAACGGTCATTGACCACATTGCGTATACTTCCGAGGATCTTGAAGCCGACTTTGCCCATTTTAAGGCCCTTGGGATGACGACGGGAGAGATTGGCTATCTCGACTTTTTATTCGACAATGGTGTCCATTACTTCTTCATTCAAGGTGCCGGCAACGATAAAATCGAGTTTTGCCAGAAAAAAGCATAAGAAACGGTACGATGTGGCAAAAAGGGCGATGAGAGCATGGACAATGTTATACAACGGAAAGGCGGGTTTATGTGACGATCCGAAATAAAATTTATAATCCTATTACTATGTTTGTCCTTGGGCTTACTTTAGGAATAATCAGTCGATACGCTGATATTTATACTCAGAATTTAGGCAATATGTTTTCTCAGATGGCTATATGGATATTAATGGGAACGGTAATTTCAATCTACTCTTCTACCCAAAAGAAAGCGATGATTCACGTTTTTTTCTTTTGTATTGGAATGCTTATTACATACTACTTAGTAGCTATTATTACAGAAGGCGTGTATAGTGAAACCATTATGATGGGGTGGACGGTATTTGCTGTATTTTGTCCTGTTTTTTCCTACTTTACTTGGATGACGAAAGAAAAAGGCCTTTTTCCAAAAATCATTTCCATGGGCATTGTCGTCGTTTCCTTAGGATCTACGATTCTTTTGTTTGATCACCTTCGCATCTATGATTTTATTATTAATGCGTATTGATTTATATTCTATTTTTTAAAAGGGTAAAACGATAAAGAAAGAAGTCGTAGCCTACAAAAAAAGCCCCTTGACGATGACTTGTCAGGGGGCTTTTGTATGGCTAATAGATCCGGTGGTTTTGTGGATTATTCGTTGAGCTTGTAGCCGATAGTGGTGGCCGATGAAGGTGGCGGCGATGAAGGTGGCGGTGGTGGTGGATTCTTGTAGGATGATGAAGCGGGTTTTTTCATCGTGCCAAAGGCGACAAAACTTAAGATCAGTTGCACCAGTACATAAGATCCATAGGGCATCATGAAGAAGATGGCAACAATGTATAAAATCCCCGACACCATGGCACACCATCTGGCCTGCAAGAAGTATCCGACCCAAGTGAAGATGACGGATATGCCTACCACAAGCATATGGGGAAGGAGCAAGAAGGCAAAGAAGGCACCGCCTAAAGAGCCATCCACAGAATCAATCACAACACTTCCTGTACCATTGCCGTAAGAGTCATCTAATATGGAGTCAAGGACTCCTTCAATAATTCCATCAGCATAGGGGATAATCGATGGAAAAGGTACAAAAAAATGGGCCAATAAATAGGCAAAGTAGAGAATGCCGATAATACCGGAAAAAAGCAGGATTTTATTCTTTTTCATCATAAATCTCCTTAAGGGGTAATAGGTGACTCTATAGCTTCAAGGGGGACGTCTTTCACTTTACCAATAATGGGAATGACCCCTATAAAGCCCTCACTATCTTTTAGTGAGCTGGTGAGAGAAGTGGGCACAAGGGTGATTCTGTGGCGTCCTACCTCACTCACAAAAGTCGTGACGGCAGGGGGGAAGGTACCGGCCCAAATGGGAAAACATAGATAAAGGGTATCGTTTTCTTCCGGTTTTTCGTAGTACGCCGGAAGGGTCTTCTTAGAAGACGCGGCGGCGCCCCCTTTTAAAAAATTATAAGCACCCTTCCAGTTCATCTTATCGTCAATCTGGTAAGTGGTTCCACCCACGTGCTCTGCAATGGTTTTGGCGATTTTTTCGCTATCGCCGGTGCGGGTAAAATAATAGATACGAATCATGGATTGCCCTCCTTATAATGGATAGTCAAAACTCCTTCTACCCATAGACAGAAGGAGTTTGATTGGTTTTATTTTACGTATTTTTGATAGATTTCCATACTTCTTTGGTAAGGCTCCACCCACTCCATATCGTAATGAAGCTGCTTTGCAGCGTGGAGAGGCCAGTAAGGATCATGAAGTAGGGGACGACCTAATGCGACGACGTCGGCGCGGCCGTTACGGAGAATCTCTTCTGCCATAAAAGGCTCAGTAATCAGTCCAACGGCGGCGGTAGGAAGGCCGAGGCCGTTTCGTACCTCTTGGCTGGCATCAACTTGATAGCCGGGGTATGGGTCGTAGCTGTAGTTCTGGACGACGCCACCGGTGCTGACGTGGACAAGGTCTACCATGTCTTTTACCCCTTCTAAGAGTTGAACCATTTTTTCTGCCGTATTGCCGATTGGAGAATAGTCAATGGCTGATACACGGACAAAGAGTGGCTTTTCTTCCGGCCATACTTCACGAATCTCAGTGATGACTTCTTTTAAGAATAAGGCTCTATCTTCGCCGTAGGCGTCGGTTCTTTGATTGGTGACCGGCGATAGGAATTGATTGATGAGGTAGCCGTGGGCACCGTGAATCTCAATGAAATCAAAGCCAATGGCTTCGGCACGGATGGCAGCATCTTTAAAGAGGCCAATGATGCGCTTGATTTCGTCTACAGAAAACTCATTGATATTGGCTTTGCCCGAGGATTTTTCACCGGCCTTTGATTTTGCGCCGGAGTGGTTTAATTGGGTACCCATTTTGGTACCGTACTTCTGGCATTCCGCTACGATTTTGTGAATCGATGGAATCACATCATCGTACCATAGGCCGATATCGCTTTCTTTGACCCTTCCTTCAGGTTCTACAGCCATGGCTTCCATCACAATCATACCCACTTGGCCTTGGGCACGGGATACGTAGTGAACATAATGAAACTCATTGGCAAAACCGTTGCCCTCTCCGCAAAACATGCACATAGGGGCCATCATGATGCGGTTCTTACTCGTCATTCCACGAAATGTAATCGGTGTAAATAGTTTTGGTGTCGACATTTTTTCTCTCCTTGTTTTTATTTCTATATAATAGTATTATAAAGATAATTCATATAAATTACAACCCCGAGGCGCAAGATGGATAAAAGACTTTTTGACTATTTAAGTGTTTTTCGCAATAGAATCTCTTTTCACACGCCTGGCCATAAGGGCGGCGAGGGCGCTCCCCGTAGATTACG
>CAYJGI010000007.1:9896-10910 GCA_964369705.1 uncultured bacterium | reverse complement strand
GGCTTATGATCAGACAGAAGTCTTCCACTTAGACCAATTAAGTCACCCCCAGGGTATCTTGAAGACTGCCATGGAAGATGCGGCGAAGGTTTTTTTGAGTGGGCGCACATGGTTTCTTGTGGAAGGCGCAAGCTTAGGCAACAAAGCCATGCTCCTTGCCCTTGGTGAAAAGAAATCTGTCTTAGCTGAGAGGGCGTCCCATCGATCTCTCATGGCGGGCATGATTTTAGCGGATCATTCTTTGTTGACCCTTTATAATTCCTTTGATGAAGGAAGCCAAGTGACTCTTCCCGCAACCAAAGAAGAAGTCAAAAGAAGAATAGAAGAAGCAAAAAAAGAAGACATCGCCCCCCATGCCATGGTCATTACCAGCCCTACATACGATGGACTCATTGCCGATTTAGAGGGGATTTTGGAAGTAGCTTACTGCTCATTGACGAAGCCCACGGAAGTCACCTTCCTTTTACGCCCCTTCGCCAATACAGCGCCTTTCACTATGGCACTGCCTGGGTATCGTCCATCCATAAGACGACGGGATCCCTCACACAAACAGCCCTTCTCCACGTAAAAGAAGAAGGCGCCTTCTCACAAAAACTCAATACCGCCGTATCACTACTACAGACCACAAGCCCCAGCTACCTGCTCATGGCTTCCATCGTGGAAAACACGGCGCAATTACAAGAAGAAGGGCACATCATTCACAAAAAAGCCCACGACTTAGCCCAGCGATTCACGGAAAAACTGAAAAACCTCCCGGGAATTACCGTCTTTGATGAAGCTTACTTCATGGCCCAAGGCATCAAAAAAGACCCCACCAAAGTCTTAATCAGCGGGCTATCTTTAGGATATACGGGCTTAGAACTTCAAAAAATCCTACAAAACTACGAAATAGACGTAGAAAAAGCGGATTTTTCAAAAATTGTTTTACTGATTTCGCCGGGAACACTGGAAAAACATACAGAGAAAGTGTATAATAGATTAAAGGAATTATCGCCAAAGAAAAGCCGGAGTATT
>CAYJGI010000007.1:0-9886 GCA_964369705.1 uncultured bacterium | reverse complement strand
AGACTCCACTCAGGGTACTTTCTTTAAGGGACGCTTTTTTAGTGATCGAATCACCCTTCCTACAGCAGAAGCGGCGGGAAGAATTGCCGCCACTACTGTGGCACCGGAGCCACCGGGCGTGCCTCTATTAGCGCCGGGAGAAATCATCTCCCTTGAGATGGTCACTTATCTACTGGCACTACAAGTGGAAGAAGTAGAAGTGGTGACAGAATAAGAGGAACAGCGTCAAAAAATGGCGCAAGAGGGGACAGAAAAGCCCAATCTATATCACTTAAAGGAAAAAACGATGATAGGTCGAATGATATCTTTAGAAGGACCGGAGGGCGGAGGCAAAACCACCCTTGCAAAAAAACTGGTAACAAGACTTGTTGAAGAAGGCTTTGATGCTTTATACGTGAGAGAGCCGGGAGGCACAGAGATCGGTGAAAAAATCCGAGAAGTACTCCTTACGCCTTCTAAAGAAGCAATGTCCAGCGTGACAGAAGCCCTTCTATACAGCGCAAGTAGAGCAGAACTCGTGGAAAAAACAATCATCCCCCACCTAAAAGCCGGCAAAATCCTCATTATGGATCGCTACGTCGATTCCAGCATTGCCTACCAAAGCGGTGCTAGAGGACTTCCCGAAGCCTTTGTGCGGGAGATTAACCATTTTGCCCCAATACCGAGCCTTACGTTTCTTATTGATATAGCCGTGGAAGAAGGTCTTCACCGCAAAAAAAACCAGCAAGAACAAAACCGCTTAGATTTAGAAGAGGTTTCCTTCCATGAGAAGGTCAGAGAAAGCTATTTGGCTTTATCGAAGAAGGAAGAACGGTTTGTCCTCTTAGAGGGCTTAGAAGATCAAGACAAAAACATCTGCAAGATGCTACAAAAGATTAAAGAGGTTTTGTAGTATTTTCATAAACTTACTTTTAAGGAGGCGATCGTATGAAATTAGTGATTGCAGTAGTACAAGACAAAGACGTAACAAGATTACTGGACGACTTAATGGATAAAAGATACGGCGTAACGAAGCTGGCTTCAACAGGTGGATTCTTAAAAAGCGGTAATACCACGCTTTTAATTGGTGTTCAAGATGACCAAGTCGATGCCGTTAAAGACATCATCCGTCACAACTGCAAAGCCCGTGAAAAAATCGTAACCCCAGTGACACCGGTAGCAGGTACGGCCGACTCTTATATGTCCTATCCAATCAAAATCATAGAAGGCGGAGCCAACGTATTTGTATTAGATGTTGACGAATACGCAAAATTCTAATTCATGGGACTACATTTTGCCGGCCAACCATTGGCAGAGCGTTATTGTAAAAAAGCCCTAATAGATAAAAAAACCCACGCTTTTCTTTTTGTGGGGAAAAAGGGCGTAGGCAAGAGAAAGGCTGCAGTAGAATTTGCTGCAGCCTTATGTTGCGTTAATGATACATCAAAACCCTGCGGTGTATGCAGGAGTTGCAAGATGGGAGATAAGAATCCCGATATTACAATCATCCAACCCACGGGCAATACCATTAAGATCGGCGACATTAGAGCCCTTAAGGAAGGGGCCATCGAGAGGCCTTTTTATTCTTTGGCCAAGGTCTACATCATTGACGGCGGTGATAAGATGACTTTGCCTGCCGCCAATAGTTTTTTGAAGCTACTGGAAGAGCCACCGAAGGGCGTTTATTTCATTATCATCAGTGATACGATGAACCTCTTAGATACGATTTTGTCGAGGGTGGCGAAGGTGCCTTTTTTTGCACTGTCTAAAGAAGCTTTCTTTGAGTTCTTTCAAGAAGAAGGCTATGACGAAGAAGCGTTACTCAGCGCCTATGGTTTTGGAAGAGGCGACTTACAGCAAGGAGCTTTATTCTTAAAGGATGAAGGTATGAGAGATGGGCGAAGGGTTTTTTTATCTCTCGCAGTGGATCTCACTAAAGGCAAAAAAAGGGACAAGGGAAATCTTTTTCTGCGCCTTGAAGGTTTAGAAGATTGGAAGGGTTTTTTAGCTTTCTACGAGGGATTCTTACGGGACCTCATCATCTATACCAAAACAAAAGACAAAACCACCGTCATTAACGGTGATTTAATAGACGAAATCATCAAACTATCAAAAGACGAAAACAATGGGGAGCGTTTACTGCCCCTTTTAATAAAAACACAACAATACGCCCAAATGGGCAAAGAAAATGCAAATACCAAGGCGATTTTAATGGCCCTAATAGAAGCATAGAGGAGAGACCAATATGGCACAAGTGGTAGGTGTAAGATTCAAAAAAATCGGAAAGATATACTACTTTGATCCAAAAGATTTGGAGATAGAGTTGTATGATAAAGTAATTGTAGAAACATCCCGTGGTGTTGAGATGGGAGAACTGGTCATTGATAAAAAAACCATCGAAGACGATGATGTCGTCACCCCCCTTAAAGATGTGATTCGTGTGGCTACTGAAAGCGACATCAAAAACCACGAAAAAAACAAACAAAAAGAAAAAGAAGCTTTTCGCCTTTGTCTTGAAAAAATCAAAGAACACGACCTTGATATGAAGCTCGTCGACGTAGAATATACCTTTGATAATTCTAAGATTATTTTCTGCTTTACGGCGGAAGGGCGCATTGACTTTAGAGAGCTCGTTAAAGACTTGGCGTCTGCTTTTAAGACGCGGATTGAACTAAGACAAATCGGCATTAGAGATGAAGCCAAACAAGTGGGCGGCATCGGTCCTTGCGGGAGAGCCCTTTGTTGCAACACTTTTTTGGGAGATTTTGAGCCGGTATCCATTAAAGCTGCCAAGATTCAAAACCTCGCCTTAAATCCCGTCAAAATCAGCGGTATCTGCAACAAGCTCATGTGTTGCCTCAATTACGAAGCAAAGACGTACGCCTTAGAACGCAAGGGAATGCCCAGTGAAGGATCCATGGTGATGACCGATAAGGGGGAAGGCAAGGTAAGAGAAGTCGATCCCTTAAAGAAGCGCCTCTTTATTGAACTGAAAGAAAGCGGAACCCGTGAGTATATGCCCCTCTCTGCCACATGGCCGAAGGGCGAAGAAAAGCCCCATTGTGGCGGAGGAGACTGCGACAATTGCCCGAAAAATGGCGACAAGACGGCCCTCATTGACCTTGACACCGGTAATATGGACGATGACCTCACCATCTTAGAAAAAAGAGAAGAAGCACCGCCAAAAAGAAGCGAAAAAAGTCGAAGAAGACCTCCCACAAGAAACAATAAAGAAACGGGAGAAAATAGCGATAAGAAAGAAACAAAGCCAAACCAAAAACCAAGGCCTAAAAAACCCCGCCAAAAAATGGAAATCGGTGAAATGTTAAAAAACATGGATCACCAGATGGAAGGGACAGGCTTTATGGAATCAGCCCCCACGGAGACAGGCAATTCCGGAGGAGATAAACCGAAAAAGAACAGAAGACATCGCCCCCGCCGCCCAAGGCCAAACGGGCCAAAGCAAGAGGCTAAAGGGGACGCATAATGGATTCTCAATACGATGCCGGTGCAAAGGCCTTAAGAAAAGAAGCTTCCTTTATTAAAGATGGAGAGCGCATCGATGATCTCCAGCGGGGAGGCCTTAAGATTATTCAAGGGGCCGATCAGTTTTCTTTTTCCACCGATGCCGTTCTTCTAGCCGCCTTTGCTTCCCTGAAGAAAAAAGACAAAGTCTTAGACTTAGGAAGCGGTGCCGCTGCCATTCCCCTTCTTCTTTACGGAAGGTATGGCGTGAAGACGATCAAAGGCCTTGAGATTCAGCCTTTTTTAGTGGATCGGGGAAGACGAAGCATTCTGATGAATGGCTTAGAAGACACCATTGAGATGGTAGAAGGGGATATTAAAGACGTGAAGACCCTTTTTGCCCATGGTGCCTTCGATGTGGTTGTAACCAATCCACCGTACCGCCCTTTAGGCCACGGTGAACAAAATCATAAAGATGCCATCTCCATAGCAAAGCACGAAGTCTTAGTAACACTAAGGGACGTGTTAGAAAGCGCAGCCCATGCCCTGAAAGACAAAGGAAAACTCTTCTTAGTCCATAGGAGCGATCGCTTAGGGGAAATCATGGCTGAGATGGCTCGGGTGAAGATTACACCAAAGATCCTCCAAACCGTCCACTCAAAACCCACAAAAGACGCCCACTTAGTTCTCATCGGCGGACTCAAAAACGGTGGCAATGGCCTCAAGGTCGTTGCGCCCTTTGTGATTTACGAAGAAGATGGCTCCTTTACGAAGGCCTATGAAGCCATCTATCATAGTTTTTAATGATTAGAAAGAAGGAATGCCCATGGCAGGAAATCTCTATATCGTAGCAACGCCCATCGGCAACTTAGGGGATATGACGTATCGTGCCGTAGAAATCCTCAAACAAGTAGATCTCATCGGGGCGGAAGATACGAGAACTTCAAAAAAACTTTTAAACCACTTTGAAATCGATACCAAGATGGTCAGCTACCACCGCCACAATACCAAAGAAAAAACCCCCTACTTCATCGATCTTCTGAAAGAAGGCAAAGACATTGCCCTCATCAGCGATGCGGGGACACCGGCCATTAGCGACCCCGGTGAAGAATTGGTGAAAGCCGCCATCTTAGAAGAGATAACGGTGATTCCCATCCCCGGTGCTTCCGCCTTCGTGACGGCACTGATGGCGGGAGGCTTACCCACCGATGAATTTTCTTTTCATGGTTTTTTACCTCAGAAGAAAAAAGAGCAAGAAATACTCCTTCATAGATTGCAACAACACACAGAGACCCTCATCTTCTACGAAGCGCCCCACCGTATTCTAAAGACCCTTCAGATCCTGAAGGCCCACTTAGGCGATCGAGAAGCGACCTTAGGGCGGGAATTAACAAAAAAATACGAAGAATTCATGCGGGGGTCTTTATCCACACTGATAGATCTACTCAAAGAGAGAGAAATCAAAGGGGAATTCGTCGTCTTAATCGGTGGATACACCAAGGAAGAAGAATCGGACGAAACGTATCTCAAAATCTTAAAAGACTTATTAAATGAAGGCACAACAAAAAAAGAAGCCATTACCTACATGACAACAACGTACCAACTACCCAAAAACAAAGTCTACCAATGGACTTTAGAGATTGAAAAAGGAGAGGAGCTTTAACAAACATGAAAACACCTTTTTATATTACGACGGCCATTGCCTACACCTCAAGAAAACCCCACATCGGTAATACCTACGAAGTCATCTTAACCGATGCCATTGCAAGGTATAAGAAGATGCGTGATTTTGACGTTTATTTTTTGACCGGCACCGATGAGCACGGCCAAAAAATCAGCGACTTAGCGAAGGACGCCGGCATCGACCCTCAGCTTTATGTCGATGGCATCGCAAAAGAGATTAGAGATATTTGGGATCTCATGGACACCGATTACGATCAATTCATCCGCACCACCGATGAAAAACATAAAAAAGTCGTTCAACAAATCTTCAAACAACTCTACGATCAAGGGGATATTTATAAAGGCGAGTACAGCGGACTTTACTGTATCCCATGTGAATCATTCTTCACCGAGACTCAGCTCATAGAGGGCAACTGTCCCGATTGCGGCCGCCCGGTAAAAGAGATGAAAGAAGAAGCCTACTTCTTTAAGATGAGCGCCTACCAAGATCGCTTAATGAAGCATATTGAAGATAACCCCACATTCATCGTCCCAGAAAGCCGTAAAAAAGAAATGATCAACAACTTCTTAAAGCCGGGCCTTCAGGACTTATGCGTATCCCGCACCAGTTTTAAGTGGGGGATTCCCGTCGAATTTGATCCAGATCACGTGGTATACGTCTGGATTGATGCTTTGAGCAATTATATTACCGCCATGGGTTACGGTAGCGATGACAGACGTCTTTATGACCATTATTGGCCCGCCGATGTCCATATCATCGGCAAAGACATACTGCGCTTTCATACCATTTATTGGCCTATTATATTGATGGCTTTAGGGGAGCCACTGCCAAAACAAGTTTTTGGTCACCCTTGGCTCATGTCGGGCACCGATAAGATGAGTAAGTCGAGGGGCAACGTCCTTTATGCCGATGAGCTTTCCCGTGATTTTGGTGTTGATGCCATTCGCTACTATGTACTCTCCGAGATGCCTTATGCCAATGATGGTACCATCTCCTACGAGAACATCATTGCCCGATTCAATGCAGACCTTGCCAATACCCTGGGGAATTTAGTCAATCGCACCATGGCCATGGTGAATAAGTATTTTGATGGCGTGATTCCTGCGCCTACGCAGTTAGAAACCATTGATGAAGAACTCAAAACCCGCGCCGAAGAAACCATCTGTAACTATGCCTTAAAGATGGATGAGTACAAAGTTGCAGATAGTGCTGAAGAAGTCTTCCAGCTCCTTAGACGGAGTAATAAATATATTGACGAAACCATGCCCTGGGCCCTGGCTAAGGAAGAGAAGACGGAGAGACTTGGAACCGTCCTTTATCACCTTTTAGAGGCCATTCGTATCTCTGCCATTCTACTGGCACCTTTTATGCCAAAGACCAGCGAAAAGATTTTTGATCAGATTTCCGCTGAGAAACGGAGCTTTGATTCCATGGGCGGTTTTTGTGGTACTCAGCCGGGGACAAAACTCGGCACGGCAGAAGCCCTATTCCAAAGGCTGGACGAAAAGAAAAAATTAGAAGAAATCGAACAAAGATTAGAAAAAGAAGAAAAAGCAGCAGCGCCGAAAGAAGAAGCGCCTAAAGAAGAAAAAGCTGAAATTACCATCGATGATTTTATGAAAGTGGAATTAAAAGTGGGTAAAGTCTTATCTTCCGAAAAAGTGAAGGGCGCCGATAAGCTCCTCGTCTCCCAAATCGACTTAGGAGATGGCGATGTACGTCAGATTGTATCGGGCATTGCCCTTTACTACACTCCCGAAGAAATCATCGGCAAAGAAGTTGTGGTCGTCGCCAACTTAAAGCCTGTGAAACTAAGAGGACTTCTCTCCTCGGGCATGATTTTATGCGCCAGTAATGAAGAAGGTCTTACGTTAGTATCTCCTGCGGTGGCCATTGGCCAAGGCGCTAAGGTGAAGTAGATGATTATTGACAGTCACGCCCATTTAAGCGACAAGAAATTCACGTTCGATCGAGATGCCGTCGTAGCGCGGGCAAGGGAAGCAGGCATTACGGCGGTGATTGAAGTGGGCAGTAATTTAGCCACATCAAAGACAGCCATAGAGCTGGCGGAAGCCTACCATGACCACTATGCTGTTATAGGGATTCATCCCCATGAAGCGGTGACGTGCAGTGAAGAAGCCCTCAATATCTTGCGGGAGATGGCGGAGCATCCTAAAGTCGTGGCCATTGGCGAAACCGGTCTTGATTATTACTACAACCATTCGCCGAAGGACGTGCAGCAGAAGGCTTTTCATGAGCACTGCCAATTAGCCCTATCCTTAAATCTCCCCCTTGTTGTCCACGATAGAGATGCCCACGGTGATACCATGGCCATTCTTAAGACGTACCATAAAGAAGGCCTGAGGGCAGTACTCCACTGTTTTTCCGGAAGTGCTGAGATGGCAAGGCAATTGACGGATCTTGGTTTTTATATTAGTTTTGCAGGACCTGTCACCTTCCCCAATGCCAAAAACCTTAAAGATGCGGCAAAAATCGCCCCCACGGACAAAATCCTCATTGAGACTGATTGTCCTTATCTTGCACCTCAAAGGGTAAGGGGAAAGCGGAATGAGCCTCACAACGTGATCTATACCGGTGAAGAGATTGCAACTCTCAAAAACATGGAGCGAGATGTTTTCTTACACCAAACGGCAAAAAACGCCATCGACTTTTTTCGCTTACCACTATAAAAAAAACGGGGAATCCTAACGGATTCCTCGTTTTTGTGTTTTGTACGGGTCTAAGAAATGATTTTTGATTCAGGTTTTTTATTGAAGGGAAGCAACGTATTCTAATTGCATTTCGATCATGGGGCTTATATAAGAATTCAGGATGCTTTCACCATAACCGGAGTCGGGAGCCCAGCGGGCGCCTAATTCTTCTACGGTACGGATGGTGCCTGCCCATTCTAAGCGGGCAACGACGTAATAGCGATCATGGACGGGAGAGCCCACGGGAGTGAGTCCAAGGTAGGCCGACATATGATTAAAGTGGCCCCTTACGCCATCTTCCATGGTGGCGAAGCTTTCGTGTTCTTCTTTTAGGTCGCCTACGGCAGAAGCCGTTTTGATGCCTGCAAAGTTGTTCATATCAATGGTGACGATTCCGCCATACTTACCAAAACCCGTTTCCTTCGCCGATTGGGCGTAGAGGACTTCCGGGCGAATGCCGGTGATGGCACCGTATTGCCAGTAATAATCGGCGGCATCAATAAAATACTGGGAAGCTCTTTTCGAGGCGGCCCATTCTTTGGCCACTTCCAAGGAGACTTCACTTTCTCCTAAGATGAGGTTGTTAAGACCGTCCGGTACAGGTGGATAAAGATCGTCAGGGGTAGTGCCCGGCTCAGGATCCGGCGTCACAACGGGCGGTACTTCAAAACTCTTCGTAATGTAGACCGTCCTCTCACTATCACTCCAATTCACGGTAGCATCTAAAATCTCCCCCACAAAGCGCAGTGGCACTAAGGTAGAACCCTCCACCACAAAGGGCGGAATCTCCATAATCACACCGATATCATTGATGAAGGCATTCTCATCGTTCAGTGTCATGACTAAGGTTGTGGCACCGCTATTACCGATTGCCGTAATGGTTTTTGTGTTTTCATCGTAATGGACACCCATTTTGAGAGCTTCAAAGATGGCACGAAAAGGTACCAGCATGGATCCTTCTAAGTTCGCCGGTGGAATGGGCACTTCTAAGGTCTCGCCATTAATGATGATGGTGGCATCAGGCATATCGACGACGGTTTTTGCATAGAATTCTATATTCAAAGTAGTAAAAAGGCATAACGTTAAGATGAGGGCCAGTAGTTTTTTCATAAAATACTCCTTATTTCGACAACATTACTACTATTATATAGAAAAAAGACAAAGACTTCAATACTACCAATCCTTAGAAAGGAGGGAAAATCATGGAAAAATCAGAAAACACAGAATCACTACCCAATAAAGATGTACCACAAAACCACCTCAGCCAGTATTTCAGAACGCTACGTCTTGGTGAGCGCTACTACATGACGGCTCAGACACTGATGGATATGATACGCCGCAGGGAGCGTTTTTTTCTGATGGACTTAAGGGATCACATTGATTTTAAACAAGGTCATATTGAAGGCGCCGTCAATATTCCCATGGGCGAGATGGGCGACTTCTTCTATGGTCTACCAAAAAACAAAAAAATCGTCGTCACTTGCTACACGGGACAATTATCGGGCCAGATTGTAGGCATCTTAAAATCCTTAGGGCACGAAGCTTACTCTCTCTATGGCGGGATGGTCAATGGATGGCAAAGGGCCGGTTATAAAGTAGTGCATTCAAGGGGAGAGTGATGGGAACTTGCATCCTTTGGTAAAAAAAAGTATGATAAAAAGAAAAACCAAAGGAAGTATAATACTGTGAAATCATCTCTATTCCAAAAAATCTTGTTTCCCATGGTGGGGACTTTGTTACTCCTTGTGATTACCCTTCTTTTTGCCACTGACTTTACCGTGGGGAATCGAAGTTTTATTAATGGACTCTACGAGAAGTACGATACGTATACCGCCGTTGGAACGAGTTTTGAAGAAATCACTTACGCCAGCGATACCCTCATCGATTATCTCTACGGAAAAAGCGATACGCCCAATGTGGAGATCGTTGTTGGTGGAATCTCCCGCCCCTTCTTAAATCAAAAAGAAATCGATCACATGGTGGACGTGAAGGATCTTTTTGTATTCAAAACTTACGCCCAGTGGGGGAGCCTTCTCTTATTCTTACT